>JAHHGS010000132.1 GCA_019359715.1 Aphanocapsa sp. GSE-SYN-MK-11-07L
GAGGGGGAGGCTCTCAACGATGGATGGCTGAATCATGTGGCACTCTCGTGACCGAAAGGTGAGAGAAACAGAGAATACAAAGCAAGCCTAAACATCGGAGGAGCCTCTCTACTCGACAAATTTCAATGGAGCAGGAAAGCCTCTTGAGATGAAGCAGCTTACGAAGCGACTCCAAAGATTTGGTGAAGAAATGAGATCTGTCCGATAACATCTCCCTTATCGACACCCTGAATCTGACCTTTCCGGATCATATTCATCGCTTCAAAGCCTTTGATGGTGCGACGGGCCGTGTTGAACGAGTGAAACCCCATGCTTGGTTTCGTGAGGCGTTTGATAAACCGATGGTCTTGCTCGACGATATTGTTTAAATACTTGACCTGCCTGAGTTTCGTGCGTTTAGATAAAGTTTTATCTGTATGCAATTGTTCAACCGCAGGCGGATAGGCAGCGTTCTTGCCAACGTTAATCACACGAGGCATTTGGGTGTGAACGGCGTTTAAGATCTGACGGAACAATCGAGCTGCTGCCTTGCGATCCCGCTTTGCACTCAGCATAAAGTCCAGGGTGTCCCCGCTGAATCCACGGCTCGATAGAGATATTTCCAAGCTCCCTTGATTCGGATATACGTTTCATCCACGCGCCAGGAATCGTTGGTGGGGTTCAAATGCCGTCGAATCCGTTGGTTGAGTTCTGTTCCATAGCTCAATACCCATCGGTTCAGCGTGGAATGATCGACCTTTACCCCTCCGCTCAGCCATCCTCTCTTCGATGTCCCGATAGCTTAAGGGATAGCGCCAATACCACCGAACCGTGAGCAGGATGATTTCGGGCAGAAAGTGTCGCCACTTGAACAGGTCGGCAGTTTTCATCAACGAGAGGACGCAAAGGAGGATAGCCTCTCACATTATCATCAGATAGCTTCCTGAACTCGTTTTTTGCGACACAACCGTGAGTGATGATCTCGGCAGGATAGTTGACAATCCCAACACAACCCATCTAGAAATAGGCTTTTGCCCCTTCGGCTTCAGCCACCATTAGAAGCGTCTTTAGCACAGAATCAGGATTTAGACTCATCGAGTCAATTCCCAGTCCAACTAAAAACTGAGCGAACTCAGGATAGTCACTAGGAGCCTGACCACAAATGCCGATCTTGCAGCCTTTCCGCTTCGCTGTTTCGACTACCATCTTCACTAATCGCTTCACCGCTACGGAACGCTCATCAAATAAATGAGCAACTAAGGCAGAATCGCGATCTAGGCCCAGTGTCAGTTGAGTCAAGTCATTTGAGCCGATGGAAAAACCATCAAAGACTTCACAAAACTCTTCAGCCATAATCACATTGCTAGGCAACTCACACATTACATAAACCTGTAGTCCATTTTTTCCCTGCTCTAAACCATGCTTTGCCATTTCTGCCAACACTTGCCGGCCTTCATCGGGTGTCCGACAGAATGGAATCATTGGGATAACGTTCGTCAAACCCATTTCTTCTCGCACCCGCTTCAGAGCCTGACATTCTAAAGCGTATGCATCTCGGTAACACTTATCGTAGTAGCGAGATGCTCCTCTCCAACCGAGCATAGGGTTCTCTTCCTTCGGCTCAAACTGTTTACCACCCAAAAGGTTAGCGTATTCATTAGTTTTGAAGTCACTCATCCGTACAACCACCGGCTTAGGGTAGAAGGCTCCAGCGATCATCCCTATTCCATAAGCCAACTTCTCTACGAAGTACTGAGTCTTGTCTTCATAAAGTGCAGTCAGCTCAGTTATTTTTGCTTTGACGGCTTCATCCTCTAGCTTATCAAAGTGAATTAGAGCCAGAGGATGCACCTGGATGTGATTGGCAATAACAAACTCTGACCGAGTTAACCCTACACCATCGTTGGGAATAGCAGCCAACCTAAATGCTTCTGCTGGTTTGCCTACATTCATCATGATTTGGGTGCGAGGGCGGGGTAGGTTCTCCAGCCCTACCTCTTTAACCTCAAAGGGCAGCAGACCTGCATAAACCTGTCCTTCTTCCCCTTCGGCACAAGAAATCGTCACTTCTTGACCTGCCTTCAACACAGTTGTGGCATTGCCGCTGCCTACAATGGCTGGAATGCCCAACTCCCGAGCAATAATTGCTGCGTGGCAGGTACGTCCGCCTTGATTGGTGACGATCGCGCTGGCCTTTTTCAGAATCGGTTCCCAGTCCGGGTCAGTTTTATCCGTTACCAAGACTTCTCCATCCCGGAAATGTTCTAGTTTGTTCGCATCCAGAATTACCGTTACTTTCCCCCGACCAATAGACTCACCTACACTGCGACCCGTCACCAGCACATCGCTTTTGTCTTGGAGGTGATAGCTACGCAGGATGTTCTGGCTCCGCTGAGATTGCACGGTTTCTGGGCGAGCCTGGACAATAAACAGTTCGTCAGTAATACCATCCTTAGCCCACTCAATGTCCATAGGAGTGTATGTGCTGCACACCTGAGAATAGTGATCCTCAATCAGGCAAGCCCAGCGCGCTAATTGCAGAATCTCTTCATCTTGAAGGGCGAGTTTCCTCCGTTCCTTAGGTATCACGGGCACATTTTTCGTGAACTTAGAGCCGCCGATATCGTAGACCATTTTAAATTCTTTCGAGCCCAGTCTTTTAGCTAAAATTGGGCGAAATCCTTGTTTTAAAGTTGGTTTAAAAACTACGTATTCATCAGGATTGACGGTTCCTTGGACTACGTTTTCCCCCAAGCCATAGGCAGCTGTAATTAATGCCGCATTCTTAAAGCCAGTTTCGGTGTCAATCGAGAACATCACCCCAGAGCAGGCCAAATCGGAGCGCACCATTTTTTGGACACCTACAGACAGGGCAACACTTAAATGGTCAAATCCTCGGCTCTGGCGGTAGGAAATGGCACGGTCGGTAAATAGGGAGGCGAAGCATCTATGACAGGCATCTAAAACTCCTTGGATGCCGTTAATGTTGAGGTAGGTTTCCTGCTGACCGGCAAAACTGGCATCTGGAAGATCTTCGGCTGTGGCGCTGGAGCGGACTGCTACATCAGTATCTGAGCCGTAGCGATCGCACAACTCTTGGTAAGCAGTTGCGATCGCATCTTGGATTTCCGCTGGAAATGGCGTTTGCAGAATCAACGACCGGGCAAGCTTACCCCGTTGCCGCAGATTTTTGACCTCCTCTAAATTTAGGTCAGATAATAGCGATCGTAGGTTCTCTTCTAATCCAGATGTCTGAGTGAAGTACCGAAAAGCTTTTGTCGTGGTACTAAACCCATTGGGAACACTGATTCCATGAGGAACCAGCTGCTGGATCATTTCTCCTAATGAAGCATTCTTACCGCCCACTAGAGGAATATCAGCAATCCCAACTTCATTGAACCAGAGAACTAGGGATTGCTCTTTGGAGGACTGTGAAGCGTTTTCTTTAATAGCTGTAACCATAAATACTTTCCCCTAATCCTAATCTCGGTAATTTTTTTGGTTGTGGTGCAAAAACTTGTTGAAGACAGAAAACTCCTAGGAATAGAATTAGTTATGCAACTGCTCCAAAAATTTCAACACAGCCGTTCTGACAGATTCACATTGAGAGCTAAACACCAGGTCTAGAACACCACCATCTGTTGCAGGGTCGTATTGAAGTTGGGGTAGGAGATATTAGCTGCTTCAGCCTGATGTAGCGTGGTTACACCAGAGGCGTTGAGAGCCGCAATCGCTAAACTCATGGCAACCCGGTGATCGTTATGACTATCAACCTCTGTACCACACAGGGGGGTGCCTCCGGTAATCTCCAAACCATCAGGTAACTCAGTCACCCTAGCTCCCATGCAGTTAAGTTGGGTAGCCATAACAGCAATGCGATCGCTTTCCTTCACTCGCAAATCGGCAGCGTCCCGGATTACAGTGACGCCTTCGGCAAAAACAGATGCTACAGCTAGAATAGGAATCTCATCAATCAGGCGGGGGATTAAGTCGCCTTCAATCTTGCAAGCCTTGAGGGGACTATGACGCACCCTTAGATCAGCGACAGGTTCCCCTGCAACTAACCGTTCATTTTCCAATACAATGTCCGCTCCCATCAGAGATAGGGCTTCTAAAATACCTGTACGGGTGGGATTGACACCAACATTACCAATCCGTAGATCAGAACCTGGGACAATGGCCCCAGCAACCAGCCAAAAGGCGGCTGAACTAATATCGCCGGGAACAATAACCGTCTGTCCCTGTAGGCGAGCTGGCCCGGTGATAGTAACGCTATGAGTTTCAGGGTCAATGCTGAGTTCCGCCCCAAAAGCCTCTAGCATCCGTTCGCTGTGGTCGCGGGAGAGAGTTGGTTCCGTAACCGTGGTCTGTCCCTCAGCCATCAGCCCTGCCAAGAGCACACAGGACTTGACTTGGGCTGAGGCAATGGGGGAATGGTAGTGAATGGGTCGCAATGTCTGCCCTTGAATGGCTAGAGGTGCTCTAGATCCTCCCTGCCGTCCCCAAATCTGAGCTCCCATTTGCTGTAAAGGTTCCACCACACGGGACATAGGGCGTGAGCACAAAGATTTATCACCTGTTATTGTAAAAAAGCGCTCTGGCTGAGAGGCCAGAATTCCCAACATCAATCTTAGAGTGGTGCCTGAATTGCCAGCATTCAAAACGTCTGCTGGTTCGCGCAGGTTGCCCAGCCCAATTCCTTTTACTTTCACCAGTTCAGTATTCAGCTCCGAAATTTCTGACCCTATCGCCCGGAAACACTCAGCCGTACTGCGGGGGTCTTCCCCCAGTAATAGTCCCTGAATGCTGGTTTCTCCTTGGGCGAGCGCGCCCAACATTAGGGCGCGATGGGAGATTGACTTATCCCCCGGAACTTCTATCTGACCTTGCAGGGATAAACCACTAGCGGGTCTGTGAATGATCAAATCGTGGTGATGATCACTGATTATCTTTGTTGCGATAGCATCTGGCATTGTGGTATTCCCGATTGAGACAATCTACTATAGTAAGCCGCTAAATTTTTCTTGAGTTACTTAAAAGTTGAGGAGTTGAGGGCTAAGTGCAATGTAGTCGTAACGAATGAAAGTATTCGGCAAAGATGCTACAAAATTCGGGAAATCCAATGCAAGTTACAGATGAATTCGAACCAAGGTATGTCCTCCTTTTGCATGAGAAAGTAGTTCATGTGTCCAATCCTCAAATAATTCGAAGACTTTCTCAACGAGGAAGAGGCAATTTGCTTGGGTGCTCTCATCTAGGGGAATTTCGGCAATTTCAATATGATCGCTGCCAACTGAATGCCCAGACTCCAGACCGAAATGGAATTCTCCACAGTAGCGAAGTTCAATTCCAGAGCGGGATTCAATTGCTTTTGACAAATCAAGCATAGTATTGAAGAGGACATTTCCGGTTTCCTCAATTGCTTCAATGATGGCAAGACGTTCAATTGCACTTGCCTTTGAGATTAGCGCAACAAGTTGGTAGGTCAAAATACGAGTTTTGCGTGTCTCTTCGCTCCAAAGAAAACGCATCCATGTTGTTGGACTGCAAAGATGATCAAAACCGAGCTTAGAGAAGTCTTCAAGATACCAGAGCCAGTGATGATCGTCCTCATACGTATGGAGATTGACTCGCTGTTGGCATACATCAGTAGCAGGTTCCTCTCGAAGTATGTACTTATTGAGGTCACCAAAGCTCAATGTGAAATGTGCCATACAAGGATAGAAAGCAAGTCGCTCTTCTTCAGTCCGACTAGAGTCGCGCATATACAGAAATAACGGCAAACTATAGTAGGCTTGCTTATGTTCTGAAATTTTTTTCAGTACGGTTTTCATCGTTGTTTTCCCTGTCCTAATTCAATGAACATAAAATGCAAACTAGATTTCACGCTGATTACCATCCAAAATGCCAGCTTCTCAAAGACATATCTTACTGTCACATAAAACCAACCTAGATTTGAACTGAAGAACGCTTAAGTCACCATTTACAGCATTCAAGTCATTGTTAGAACCGCTCGAAACCGGGGCTTGCCTGCACGCACATGATCAAGAGCAAGCTGAGCATCTTCTAGTGGATAAGTCTCAATCAGTGGGCGAATAGTGTGGGTAGCAGCTACATTCAGCATCTCGCGCATATCTTTTATTGAACCGGTTATACTTCCCATTACTCGTTTACGATTGTTGATCAAATCCACGAGTGGAGGCATGATCAGTGGTTCTTTGTCCACACCCAGTACTACCAGTGTTCCTTCTGGGGCAAGAGCCGCGATTGACTGACTCATCAGCTGCGAAGAGTGAGCAGTTGCAAGAATCACATCAGCACCGCCCATGTCTTGCAGCTGTTTTACCCAGTCTTTAGTGCTAGAGTCAATGGCTTCATCCGCTCCTAGTTTTTCCTTAGCTAGGTGGAGTTTTTCTGTATCCCGGCTCACAGCAATAGTGTGTGCTCCTAATACATGGGCAAACTGGAGTGCCAGATGGCCAAGTCCACCTATACCCAACACTGCAACCCTCTGTCCAACTTGGAAATTAACGTATTTAAACGGGGTAAAGACGGTAATCCCTGCACAGAATAAAGGTGCTACCTCCTCAAAGGAGATTGCATCAGGAATGATTGTGACATCACGAGCTGGAGCCTTCACATACTCTGCGTAACCTCCGTTGAGGTTGATACCTGTAAATCGCTGCTCAGGACATAAAACAGTTTCACCACGTACACAATAACGGCAGTTACCACAAGTTTGTTGATTCAATGGAAGACCAACTCGATCGCCAGACTTGAGGTAAGTAACTTGCTCACCTACCTCTTCAATGACTCCAGCCACCTCATGGCCAGGAACAACTGGCAGTTGAGAGAGCGGAGCAAATTCTTCATCTACCAAGTGAACATCTGAACCGCAGACTCCACAAGCATGAACCTTAATCAGTACATCTAGAGGACCGATGGATGGCACAGGAAGATCGTGGAACTGGAGAGGTTGGTGGTAATTATGCAGGACAGCAGTTTTCATCAATATTTCCTCAATGACATTGTTAAGCGACAGTCACTACCACCGATTGAGTTTTTCATGAGCAGTCAAAATGATCCTTTCTGTTTCTTGCCAATCAATACATTTGTCTGTCAGAGAAACGCCATATTTTAATTGTTCTAACTGACTGGGAACCGGTTGATTACCTGCGTACAGATTGGATTCCAGCATCATCCCAACTATAGACGTGTTGCCATCCACTACTTGTTGAATGACATTTTCAAATACAGAGGCTTGCAATTTGTAATCTTTGTTTGAATTGCCGTGGCTACAGTCAATCACAATTCTTGGTGGTACATTGGCCTCTTTCATTTTTTTTTCCACCAAGCTTACACTCGCGGCGTCGAAGTTGGGTCGACCACCACCCCCTCGTAAAACAATATGACCATAAGCATTACCTCTAGTTTTAAAAACAGCTACTTGCCCATTTTGATTAATACCTAGGAAATGATGAGATGTTCTAGCTGACTCGATGGCATTTAAAGCCGCTTGAATACTGCCATCAGTGCCGTTTTTGAAACCTACACTCATGGAGAGTCCACTCGCCATTTCCCGATGAGTTTGTGATTCGGTCGTGCGAGCTCCAATCGCAGACCAGGAAATAAGTTCATCAATGTATTGAGGTACCAGAGGATCGAGAGCTTCTGTAGCAGCGGATAATCCAAGTTCCGCAATTTTTATCAGGAGTCTACGCGCGGTCAATAAACCACTTTCTATCTTGAAAGAGTCATCTATGTTTGGGTCATTAATCAATCCTTTCCACCCTACAGTTGTTCTTGGCTTTTCAAAGTAAACCCTCATAATAAGTAGCAGGTTGTCCTTGACCTGCTCAGAAAGAATTTTAAGTCTTTCTGCATATTCAACTGCTGCTTCTGGATCATGGATGGAACAGGGTCCAACTACTATGAATTTTCTGCTGTCTTTAAATTCCAGAATATTTTCTATTTCATTTCTAGATTTCAAAACAGTTGCTCTTGCCGCATCGGTTAAAGGTAATTTTAATTTTATTTCCTCAGGTGTCATTAAAGTGCATAAACTTTCAATATTAGTGTTAGATGCTGTGTTTTGCATGACAAACTCCCTGATTGGTTTATACCCTAACGTAATGTTCTAGAGGTTCGAGAAAACTTTACCCATCTTAGATGCAATCAATACGGATTCCAAAAAAGGAATGAAAGCAGAGCATTGCATCGCTTGCGAACATTTAAAGCGCCTCCCCCTGATCCAGGTTCCTGGAATCCTTACTGAGCATTAGTGGATTGCGACACGTCGAGCCAACCACTACGAATAAAATAAGAGAAATAGGTATTCAGCAACTCAGCATTCACCGGAGGACAGACGATTGAACTACCATTCAGCGCAGTTTGCGTTGCAGAGCAGCTAATCTGAGGGTCTGTTGATTGCTTGTACTGCTCAGAAAAAGCCAGTTTCTCTTCAGGTAATTGCTTTTGGAAAAAAGGCAAAAGATGGTACAAAGGATTCTCCTTGGAGAGTACAGAATGACCTAGTTTTCTTTGCCAGTCTTTGTAATTAATATGCTCAATAGCATATCCAAAAGAGCGGATAAAATCAGCAAGTTGGCTCCAGGAACCAGGTTGAGGATTACTTAAATGGAAAGCCTTTCCTATAGAATCTTTTTGCATTGATAAATAAACAATGCTTTGGCTAACGTAATCCACAGGAGCCAAATCCAATCTGTCAGTAACGTCTGTCATGCTCCCCATTTGAATACAGCCTTTGATTGTACGGCAGATCACGTCATCTTTATACCAAGCACCTGTTTTACTATGCCCAGTAATAAATGGTGGTCTGTAAATAGTAACTGGAATGTTGCGATCGCGGGCTATCGCAACTAACTTTTCTGCTACCCATTTACTCTGCGAGTAGGCAAGTTTCATTCCAGCACTATGAGGGAGTTGATCCGATTCAGTTACTATCTTTCCCCAATAAGCAGGTGACTCAAAAACTGCAACAGTGGAAATGTAATGTACTGGCTTGATTTTGACACAACTTGCCAATCTAAGGATTTCCTGGGTTCCCAAAACATTCGTAGGCTTTAATGCCACATAAGGATAAACATAGTTGATCCAAGCAGCATTGTGATAAATGACATCGCACAGGCTGCTCATTTTGTGAAAATCTTCGGATGACAGACCTAACAATGGTTGAGATAAATCCCCTAAAATGGCAATAATTCTAGAATCGAAATTCTCATTCCAAACTCCGTAGGATTCCATGTTATTTTGAATCCTTGCCTTCCCTAAGTCAGGGTTAGGAGAACGTACCAGGCAGAAAATATTCGCTTTGGTTTTTAACAGGAGTTCTTGGAGTAAAAAGGCACCTAAAAAGCCTGTAGCTCCAGTTAGAAAAATAGAAGCAGGTTCGCTCACTTTTGACTCAAGTGGATATTCTGAAAGGATCGTAGAGTCTAAGACAAGCTCAGAATTCAAATCTGTCACTAATTCAGCTGCGCCTGTTTCTACTAATGGAGGTGAGAAAATTGTATTTTTCGCTGCTAATTGCTTCTGAAACAATTCTACCAATTGGTTGATATTGGAGTTGCCAAGAAAATTTTCTATTGGTATGTCTATCCCCAGTTCGGTATCGATGCGGTTCTTAAGATCAATAGTCATTAAAGAATCAAGTCTTAAGAGATGCAAAGGCTCCTCTGCATCCAGTAGTTGAGATGGATCGATTTCCAAAACTTTAGCAAACTGATCTCGAAAATAAGTAACTAATAGTTCTTGGCGTTGACTGGGAGAAGCATCATCTACTTGTTGCAAAAATTCAAGTCGTTGCTCCAACGGTTGCTGATCGGAGGATTCTTTTTGGACATTTTTCAGCTCTTGTTGTGCCAGTAGGCGGCGCAAAATTTTGCCAGAAGCTGATTTAGGAATTTTGTCCACAATTTCTAGTCTGCGAATTATTTTATGCGACGCAACTTGCTCAGCGACAAACTTCATAATCTGCTCTGGTGTAGCTGTAGCTGTATCCTTAAGCACAATAAAAGCTTTTGGAACCTCTCCACTACTCCGATGCGGACTCTTGACTACACAGGCATCAGCAATCGCTGGATGACTCAGCAATACTCCCTCTAGCTCTGCTGGCGCTATGGAGTAGCCATTGCACTTAATCAACTCTTTAATCCGATCAACTATGTAAAAGTAGCTATCTTCATCAGCATAGGCAATATCACCTGTGTGAAACCAACCGTCTTGATCAATTGCGTGGGCAGTTGCATCATGATTATTTAAATACCCTTTCATGATGTGCGGCCCGCGTATCCACAGTTCTCCTGGTTGATTAAAGCTCAATGGCTGTTGGGTTTCAACATCTATAATTTGACATTCCACATTTCTAAGACATTGACCTACTGAACCAGGCTTTATTTTGTCACGTTCATCTGGCATATGAGTGTTCACAGAGGTTTCTGTCATTCCATACACTTGCTTTACAACGCAATTCGAAAAACGCTGTTCGCACTCTTCGATTAATTGATGGCTTAGGGGCGCTGCTGCAGAAGTAAGCACCCGCAAGCTCGAAAGATTGTATTTATCTACTATTGGCTGCTTTGCCAGCGCTAGCAAAATTGGCGGTACGATATTGGTTCGGGTGATCTTGTGCTTTTGAACCAGGTGCAGAAACGTCTCCAGTGAGAAGCTGGGCATCGTCACAATAGTTGCACCGCAAGCAAGGTTGTAATTCAACATTCCCAGGCCATAGGAATGATAAAAAGGTAAAACTCCGATGAGTGTATCAGCCTCGCTGACCGGTTCGCAGTCTTTCAATTGGTATAAGCTTGAACCAAATGTATGGTGGGTATGCATTACACCTTTAGGCATACCGGTAGTGCCGCTAGAGTAAAGCAATGCTATCAAATCTTCTCTTGGATTGATTTGTACGAATGGAACTTCCCCTTCACCTTCCAAAAGCACAGAAAATGAGGTAGATTCTTCTGCCCCCCCAAACACAAATACGTACTCTACTTTTGACTGATAGACTGCCTCTAATGCTTGAGTTACCAGATCAGGTATTGTGACCAAAAATTTTGCACCAGCATCATTGAGTTGGTACGCAAGCTCATCTACCGTGTAGGACGGGTTTACTGTGGTGGTAATCCCACCTAAAGATGCCACGGCATGGAAAGTAATCGCATATTCAGGAAGGTTAGGGCTATAAATAGCTAAAACATCACCCTTTGAGAATCCCCGCGCTGCTAAACCAGCAGCAACCCTACGGATGAAGCCTGCCAATTGTCCATAGGTTATTACGCGATCAGTAAGTCCTTCAATAAGTGCTGGTTTATCTGCTAACTCTACTGCTCGTTGCAGTATAAACTCTGTCAGTGGCAGTTCAGGGGTAGGAGTATCAGGATATGGACTGCAAAAGATCATAGAATTCCTTTTCCAAGCAAACATTACATAGAACAAAGGTCTTTAAACGGTAACCTTTCAATAAATGCTGACAGCTTTCAAGCAGCCTTGAGATCGGGAAAGATTTCGCTTTAGAGCGGCAAGGAGAAACGGCACACCGTCAAATCTCATGCTGAAAACCAGATAGATAGCGAAAGCGCTTTATCTATAAATCATCAGCTTAGCGACACCTCCCAGCCTAGAAGCTCTTCAGAAAACATCTATCGGGGAACTTCTCAGTAATCATCATGACGAGCTCGTGATGATTAACTACGCGGTAGGTACGAGAGAGCAAGTTAGGAAACATCTATCGGGGAACTTCTCAGTAATCATCATGACGGGCTTGCGATTATTAATTACGTGATAGGTGCGAGAGAGCAAGTTACCGTCTGGCGGAATATCAAAGTATTCAGCCAAGTCATCAGCAGGTTCTTTGCTGTAGTCCACAACCTCCTTTAACGTTTCCACCCTTTTCTCAAACCAGAGTTTGCCAATCGGCATCTTAGTCTCCAAAAGGGCAGTCCTAAAGCTTTCGTCTAGCCTTTCATAGATAGTGATGGAGCTAGCATAAATGAAGTTTTTTCCGCTAGTTTTCCCCTGAAGCAGAACCTTCCTGATAATGGCTTCCGTTCCCGCTTTTACATCCATTGCTAGAATATCGTGAGCCAACGGTACAAGCTCTTCAAACAACTTAACCGTTCGAATCTCTTCAAACTGATAAGCCTCTAAGAGATTTGTGATTGAGCCATCCGTCGTCAGTAAAATTCTCTGGAAGGTACTCAATAAAGATGTGTCTATGTGATTGCGATTTAGAGATTCCTGTAAATCCTCCAATCTTAGGACAAGGGTTGGCGAACTAGCTCTACCACTCGCAGCAGCGGTTTCCAAAGATTGCCCTTGTAAATTCGTCATCACTAATACATACCTACTAGGGTTATCACCAATTCGCTTGCGCTCCTATACAGAAGTAGCCAATTCACTTGACTATTTGCCACATCAGCAGCTCTTCAGGAAGTAGCTATCGGGAAACATCTGGGTAACCATCACGACGGGCTTGCGATTGTTAACTACGCGATAGGTGCGAGAGAGCATGTTATCGGCTGGCTGAACATTAAAGTATTTGGCCAGGTCATCAGCAGGTCCTTTGCCGTAGTCCACAACTTCCTTTAGCGTTTCCACCCCTTCCTCAAACCAGAGTTTGCCAATCGGCATCTTAGTCTCCAAAAGGACATTCCTGAATCTTTCGCTTAACCTTTCATAGATAGTGATGGAACTAGCATAAACGAAGTTTTTTCTGCTAATTTTCCCCTGAAGCAGAACCTTCCTAATAATGGCTTTTGCTCCCGCTTTTACATCCATCGCTGGAATATCATGAGCCAATGGTACAAGTTCATCAGACAACTTAACCGTTTGAATCTCTTCAAGCTGATAAGCCTCTAAAGCATTTGTGATTGCTCCATCTGACGTCAGCAAAATTCTCTGAAAGGTACTCAACAGAGACATATCGATGTGACTGCGATTTAGAGATTTCTGTAAATCATCCAATCTCAAGACAAGAGTTGGCGAAGTAGCTCTACCATTCGCAGCAGCGGTTTCCAAAGAGTGCTCTTGTAAATTTGTCATCACTAGTTTCTACCTGCTAGAGTTGTCATCAATCGAACAGTGTCTTCTTGTAAAATTAGCCAATCTAGTTGACTACTTGGTACATCATCAGAGCTTTCTCATTAAGACAAAGCAGTCAGTGCCTCCGGTCTTGAGATACCTAAACCTTGCTAATTCATCAGCACAAACTTTTTAATGTTACCGGCGTTTGGATGTAACCCCTTGCCCAAAAGACCAGTCTAATACTTTACGATTACGCAGAACATCTGGAAGAAATTAGATCTAGACTGCTTGTTGCACTGTTCCCAAGTCATCTTCCTTTATAACTTTATATCAGGGTATTTCTCCGACCCCATGTGAACGGCTACACTCATTCCTTAGATAATCTAAAAACCGTTTCTGTGAGTACCCTATGCTACGATGTTGGAAAATACTGTAATGTTGGATACCGGACTACTGATGGAAGATAGCCCATCTAAACTGTTTGCCGTGCTGTTCCTGAGCCATCTTCCTCTACGACCTTATATCGGAGTGTTCCTCGACCCCAAGTAAACGATTACATTACGCCTATTCCTCAGACAACTTAAAAGCTACGTCTTACATTAATATACATTACGACGCTGTAAAACATTGTAATGTTGTATACTTTCCTTCAGTTTATGTGGTGAAAAAGCTTGAAATCAGCTTCCCAACAGAGTTCTCTAAATATAGAGTACATGAAACCCTAAACCTAGGAGATCATGAACCTCTTTACTGCAGCACGTAAAACAATCTGCGTCGCTATGTTCTCTGAAGCCGCCTATCGAAATCTAGTCCGCAGCAGAAATACGTTATTTGAGAGCGATGGTCTTGCTGATGACTCCTGGTTGGGATCAAGATCGACCTCAATTAACAAGGTTTTATGAATGGTTATAGACAGTGACTTTCAGGTCACTCCACAGAATCCGAAAGAACCAGACTTAAGCAGGAAATTTAGCTTCAGTCGAGCAGCTCAGGATGTCGTTGTGCAAGTCGGTGATAATCCCGATAGACCGATGAATACTGGTTGGGATCAAGATCGACCTCGATTAACATGGACTTCAGCATGCCATAACTCTCCTCGACTTGCCAAAATTTATCTTTGACCCAAATGTGTTGTTGAAAGCTACTAGCTACTGTTCCAGTTAATGAGAGTAGTCCAATAATGCCGCAGGTTAGCTGCCAGCCCTCAGAACCCTTCCCCAGAATGATTCTGCCCTTACTACCTGTAGCTATGCCAGCTAGAAGAGTGGCGCTAATTCCTGAAATCACAGCAATTGAAAAGAGTACGTTATAGTACGTCTTCAGTTTGCGTCGTGTATTTGAGAGCTTGCTCAAATTCGTTTGAAGTTTTTGCTGAAACTTCTCAATCTTTTTGTTTTCAGACATGTCCAAATTTTGAATCTAGTAAGGGTACATTTCCCGCTGTTTGCAGCGAAAGAATTAGATTGAAATCCAAATCTGGGTACTGCTTCTTCTAACGGAGGATAGAGGAAAACCCTCTCTTCGTCAATCGTCCAACCTTCAGACACTTCAGGGCGGAAAGTTCTCACCACCTTGTGTGTAACATTTCATCCCCTTTGAGGGTTATATCCGCATCAGGGGGAGCATGGGGAGACCATTAGGGCATTTGCCTTGCCAGTCGTTGTTCCCAACGAATCACGGTTGAGTGCGATTTCCCAATCCTTCCGTGCGGACATTGAAGGCGGCTGAAACAATCACAGACGATGTCCGAAGTCGGGCCATGGCAGTGCCAGTCCGGTCTTTGAATTGTTTGTGGCAAGTTTTGCATTGGTATTTTTGGACAGCACTGCCATCTTGACGGTTGGTTTTACCGAGTTAAAAGTTGTGCGTGATCCGAGATTGGATTTCAAAACCCTGTTGCCAATTGATTTGCTAGTGCAACATGTTTATGCAACAAACAATGCCCATCTTTCTGGTTAGATTTGGATCGTTGCATAAACACTCGTTTGCACAATGAGGAAACTCCTAATTTTGTACGGCTCTTGCCCTTAATTCATGGAGCATGTCCCCTCCGGGATTGTAGTTGAGTAGAGATCCGCAATCGCGCCCAGAACAAAGTCGTTCCCGACGATTAGAAAAATATCAGCAAACCCATGCCTTACGTGGGCAGGGGTATCTGATTCAGGATATTGCCCATCATCTTGGGATTTGGGAACGTACCGTCCATAAGTACCTAGCAGCTTCTACCTTTCCTGAGCGTCAGCCTAATTTACGAGCAAGAGTTAGTGGACTAGATCGGTATAAGCCTGTTCTAGTGCAACAGTGGAATCAAGGGCAAACGGAGGGGACGCAACTGTTTCGAGCGATTCAAGCTTTGGGCTACAAAGGTAGCTATATGACGGTGGCACGCTATGTTCGACAACTGTGCCAGTCAGAGTCTCATCTTTCACCTGAGTCTCTCAATGACTTGCCAGGACGTGGGCCAGCCCCGATGACTCAGCAACCTCCGTTGACTGCTCGACGGGCAGCTTGGTTAGTCATATCAGTGAACATCCAGCTTTATCAGTCGCCATCAACTTTACTCAAAGCTTTCTAACTTTGGTACGTCGTTGCCTTCCTCAAAATCTAGATCTATGGCTGGAGCAGGCAAAAAATAGCTCCTATAAACTATTTCAGAGCTTTGCCAAAGGCATAAAGGATGACTATGACGCAGTCAAAGCAGGAGTGACGTTAGAGGTCAGTAATGGACAAGTTGAAGGGCAAGGTCAGTTTGCGATTCATACAGGCTTGAGGACTTGGGGCAGAGTTTCCAGAATGCGGGATGCTGCCTGCTCGGGCGTTTCACCAGCTACAAACGACACCCGCAGGTCAGCCTGGGAATAAAGCTGCCGCCGCTCGGTCAGGAGGATTTGCAGTCTCTCCAGTAATTCCTCCGCAAACTCCTCAGCCAATTCCTTAGTCGGGCCTCCCGCCTGCTTCGCCTGGAGCAGGGGTCGAGTACAGTCCTGCTGGAGACGCTTATGCAGTTCCTGAACCGGAACATCGAGCCAGACCACAATGCCCTGGTGCAGATAGCTCCAGTTGTCCCGCTTGAGGACAATGCCGCCACCAGTGGCGATGATCAAGTCGGTGTAGGCCGAGAGCTCAGCCAGAACCTGGGTTTCTAGTTGACGAAACGTCGCTTCTCCATGGCTGGCAAAAAGTTCGCTTACAGACTGGCCCGCCGCCTGTTCAATCACCGCATCGGTGTCAAAAAAGCGGTACCCCAATTCCTGGGACAATAGGCGACCTACGGTTGATTTACCAGTCCCCATCATACCGACCAAATAGAGATTGACTCGGTTTAAGAAATTGCTCAAGACGTGTTGCCCTAGGTATCTTTCTCTAAGAGTACCGCTGCGCTGCGATAAGTCAAGGGTTGAATTTTTGCAACACAACCAGTTAAGTGGCTCTTGTCTGAAAACCCTGTCCCTCAATGTCTGCTACCGAACCCTTCAAGTGGAGACACTTCCTTCCAGAGGTCAATTCTGCAAGCCTTGCGCTGGCATTGCCGCTATTTCTTGAGCTACCGAGATATGACCTTACTCTGAAAAAGTGGACATTCTCGAAGAGTCGATAACTTAGGAGAATGTTTACATGACACAAAACCCCGCAGGCTATGTATAGACAAGCAAAAGTCTGAGTCCGTATGCATTGTCAATCAGTCTGGCAAACCCGTGAGCCAGGTGGCTAAAGAAATGGGTCTGGCCGAAAGTGCTCTTCGTAAATGGGTCAAACAAGCTCAGATTGACCGTCAGCCAGCTTCCCAATAGGAACTGACCTCCACTGACCGCAAAGAAATGATCGCGTTACGTTGTGACCTAAAACGAGTTGAAATGGAGAGAGACTTCTTAAAAAAAGCAGCTGCCTTCTTTGCCACGCTTCGGTTGTTCTTCAATTACCACACTATTGTAGTTGAGTCGGTGAGCCAGGTTTCTTAGAAAACTGCTCCCGCCAGTCAAAGATTGTGTCCAGTTGCTGGATGGTAATCAGCCCGTACTGCCATAGAACGATCGGGAGCTGGGCACTTGCAGGCTGATGGCGGCGCATGACTAGGGCGATCTCTTCCGGCGAGATGGACAACTCTCGTTGCAGAAAGTCGATCAATTGGGGGTCAAGCTTTGGTTTCATCAGGGCTAGATATTTTAGGGAGACTTAATTTAGTGAACTATAGCGGGGCATTGGTTCAAGCTTCGTGCGCGTTGACGTAAGGCAGGATGATCATTATTACCAACAGCTACGCCACCCCAAAGCTCAGAGCCACTTGCTCTCGAAGCCAATGTTGTCGAATGACCTCGGAGATCAGCTTTGCCGTCCCAGAAGATCAGATCGCCATAGCAAGACCGTCGAACCCACATGTCGAGCTGGCAAGTCGTCTAGCTGCTTTTTCTCGAAGAAGAGGCAAGTATATAAGGAGCAGAGGTGGCAGTAGACAAATCGGTGAAATTCACCGATTTGAATTTTCGAGCTGCTTATTCATCCCAGTCAAACCCAACCTTTAACCAGTCCTCAAAGTTTCCACGCCCTAGCTGCTGCTTCACCTCAATTAACTTCTGCCCAATGTCAACAATATCTTGGGCAGTTCGCTTCATCAGACTTTTGATTTCATTGTCCCAGCACGCTAGTCGAAACTACCCACTTTAGTGGGAGGCTTTGGCTGCTATACACTTAATTAACAGCGAAGCCAGAGACCGGAATTTTCAGTCCAGAGGTTAGGAAGGGACTGTTGAACAAAAATTTTGATTATGTTATCTAAGATAACGTACAACGGGTTGCGGGTTTTCCCAGCAGGGTGAATTTGTCTGAAAGCCTTTAGAGACTTGCCATTCTATCGACTCAAACCAAAAAGACTTTAGTCTTATTAGTTTGACAGCCGATAGGAGTTTCGATGGCTCAATCTCAATTCAGGCAAGGGATTCCCTCACATTTTACCTTAGAGCAGTTTGAAGCAAACGACGACGGTGGCAAAGAAAGGCGGCGACAATCTCGGATTCAGCGGGCACAAACACCCCAAAGGCGATAAAGTTGTTCCCTTCTGTGACCGCAACTGCAATGTTATCGCCCCTTTCATCGCAGCATGGTTCCGAATATTCCTGCGAATCCGCGGGGTAGAAAGACGCCCAAGCGGGGACGCAAACCTATTTTCAATCCGGTTCTATTTCAGGAACGGTTCTTCACTATCGAGCGAGTCTTCGCTTGGGAAGACAAGTTTCGGCGTTTGCTGATGCGCTTCGAGAGGATCAGTCGACTGCACTACGCCTTGAAAACCCTGTCCACACGATGATCAATCTCCGCCATTTCTGCCAGGGCTAATCCTCTTGTCATTCCTGTTTCCTGAGGTTTCGTTGCTAGAGACCTAGAATTGTTGTGCCTTGGAAACAGGAATATTGAGAAAATGAACAAAGAAAACATTGAGGCAATTTGTGTGGCCCCGTAAAAAGCTCAATCTAACTTTCTTATTCAATATTTCATGCCAAATTCACAGAAAACCCGTAACCAGTTGATAGTTTCAGGAATTTACATACTCTACTTCTGCAAAAACTGTCCGGACTATTGTAATATCATGAGAGTGTAATAAATCATCGTAAGAACGTGCAAGAAGTTGAGCATTTGAACTCATTGCACTGCAAGTCTAGATAAGACAGAGAGTCTTTGACTTAATCACAGTTACGGAGTAAGTATGCTCGCTGCTGTAGTGATGGCCGGACTAGAAAAGCAATTTCTACACAAATGAGTAGATTTACACATTAATTAAGGAGAAAATCCATGACAACAGTAACTACCACTAACACAACAACCGCTCTCGAACAATTTTACACTGAGCTGTTGAAAGACCCAATGCTCCAAGAGCGGCTCAAAGCAGCAACTGACCCTGAAAACCTGTGTGAGCTAGCCGTCGAGCTGGGCAAGGAGAAGGGCTACTCTTTTACCAAAGAAGAGGTGTTAGCTGCAATGGCGATCGAAGCTGCTATGGGAGGAGAGTACATGGAGGTAGGAGATTCCCTGGAAGATGGCCGATCGGGCTCCCCTACTCCCCCTCCTCTTTGTTGCTGTTGCGACTCGTGTTACTAGGCTCGGTGGAGGTTGGCTCGGCTCTTACTCATCTTTTGCCTCTTCCATTTCCCTTCGATTCGCCTGAATGAACTTTTGCGCTACCTCTAGCACTTGAGGGCATTTCGATACCTGACAATGCTCCCAGGACAATGCCAATGTCCTGGTGAGCATTTCTGGTTACCTTTATGGGTGATTTTTCAACCAAACGGCAGTTGACCGTGATTATGAACTATTCAATGCAAGATTATTTGAAAATCGTTACCCCTCACCTTCGCTCTGACTTAGTTTCTCCCGAAGCTTTTTCTCACATCCAGTCTCTCGCCCAAATTTTTCCCTCCGTATCTCTTGCTGGGATGGAATGTCGTTTGGGGGAAACTCAATCCAGAGTAGATTTCCAAGTTAGTCTCCCTCGTCTTACCCTGAATTTACCACAGCAGTTTTTGACTCATCGGGTTTGGCAATTTTTTCAGGAATTTTGCCAGGAGTGGACTGAGCCAACCTCTTTCCTTTACCAAGGGGTGGAGCGAATTTGGATGGAATTCGATCTCGATGGACAGCAATGGCAGGTGCCGCTTCCGTGTATTTTTTTGCAATTTAATCAGGAAACTGTCATTGATGCCGAAGGGCTAAGTCAAATGGCTCAGAGGCTGTTTAACCATCAGATTCCCCCGCTTCTTGAGTCAAATATCCGGCGTTGTGCTGATTCTCTACCTATTGACGCAACCATCAGCCATCTTGGGGCAATGCTATCTCGCCCAGCCAACGCTGTCAGGGTGAATGTCAGGGGAATTTCCCCAGAGCAATTATCAGATTACCTGATGCAAATTGGCTGGAGCGATCCGACAAATACATTCTCTACCCTTACCTCTACTCTATCTAAGTTTGTAGATTCCATTCTCTTGAGTGTAGATGTGGGCGATACGGTCTTACCTAGAATTGGTTTGGAATGTTTTCTAGATAACCAGCTCTATGAAGAACCTCGGTGGGAGTTATTTCTAGATTATTTAGTTGAAGAGGGACTGTGTGCCCCAGCCAAGAAAAATTCCCTTCTGAATTGGCCTGGATTTTCCCAGAAATCATCGGCTCCAGACCTGTGGCCCAGTAATATTAGCTTTGGCGATCGCCTACTCGGTTCTAGAGCCGTCAGCCTATTTTACAGGTGGATCAGCCATATAAAATTGGTCTATCAATCAGGTATTCCTTTGGAAGCGAAAGGGTATCTAGCATTTTGTCATAGCTGGTTTGAGCGAAATGCCCTACTTGAGAAGTGGCAAAAAACTGAGAATAGCAATTTAGTTAGTTAGCTTAATTGCGAAAAGACTGAAATGGAAATTGCTTAGTTGCTGCCAACAAGTCGGCAATCCCAACAAAATACAGCCAAATTTTCCAGAAAAACTATGAACTACAATAACGATCTGATTATTGTGGGTGGCGGGCCTGCTGGCTCAACAATGGTTTTGTCTGCTCACAAACACGGGTTAAAGGTTTTACTCCTGGACAAAGAACAATTCCCCCGCGACAAAATCTGTGGGGATGCACTACTAGTACACTGTATGACTATTTTGCAGGAATTTCAGCTAACAGATAAACTGTTGCAAGAACTCCATGCTTGGACGGGTACGCATATTCAGATATTTACCGAGCATGAGCATTTACGAGTTCCTTGGCACTCTCATGTAGTATCAAAACGCAAGATTTTTGATAATGTCTTGTTTCAGGCTGCAAAATCCTGCGTTGACACAAGAGAGGGGGCGAAAGTAGGAAATCTGCTCGTGAAAGATGGACAAGTATTCGGCGTGCAGGGGACTTACCAAACTGGAGAATCCTTTGAATAAATACACTGCAAAAATTGTTGCTGGGGCAGACAGTTGCGGTTCCGTCGTCGCCAAAAAATTAGGCTTGCATAAGTTTGAACCCCAACATGGGGCAGTGGCAACGAGGGTTTACTATCGTAACTTGCCTGTTTCTGACAATGAAATGGAGTTTTAATACCTGCAAAAATGCCTGCCTGGTTACTTATGGATGTTTCCCGTTGACAGTGAAACGGTAAATGTTGGGATATGGGCTGGTACTTACAAAAACAAAGGTATTTCTTTGCCAGCATTGCATCGTCAATTAACGCAATCTCCTCTGCTAAAGAAGCGGTTTGAAAAAGCCGAACCGATTGGAGATATTTAAGCTTGGTATCTGCCCCTTGCAACTGTCCGTCGAATCATGCACGGTAATGGCTTTATTCTAGTTGGTGATGCGGCTGGATTAATTGACCCGTTTTGGGGAGATGGAATTGATACAGCAATGATTTCTGGAAAAATAGCTGGCGAGATATTAGCAGAGGTATGCCGTGGCAGCGATTACAGTGCCGCAGCTTTGCAGAAATATGCTGATACCGTCTGGAGTCATTTAGGTTCTAAATTTAAGTTCAATAATATGTTCCGTCAGCGTTTAGAGTCACCTCCCTTGGTCTTTCCGTTTATGACGCGAATGGAGATGTTCAATAAACTCTACTTCCAGGGCGCTGGAACCCTATCAAAGCTAACTGAGCTTGCCATGTAGCGATCGTACATAAAGGAGACAATCATGTTTAACAAACCACAATTTAAACCTCATTTCCACATTGAAGCCGTAGAACCCAATACCGTTTATCTCATGAGCGAACAGGGACATATTGCCCTGAGCGGTCGTATCTACGTCCTGTTGGCTCCTCTGCTGAATGGTCAGTACACTATTGATGCAATTGTCGAACAGCTAAAAGAGCATACATCACTTTTTGGAATCTACCATGCTTTAACTAATTTGGAGAGCCAAGGCTACCTCAGCGAAGCGGCGGACATACCGATTGAGATTGCTGCCTTCTGGAGTTTGCAGGGCGTAGATCCTGGAGTAGCCGTTAGTAAACTACAAGACACCGAAGTTTCTGTAACTGCCTTCGGTACAGTAAAGACAGAACCGTTTATCTCTACCTTAGAATCGCTGAACATCCAAGTTAGCGGCGAGGGAGACTTCACCATTGTATTGACCGATGACTACCTACAACCGGGTTTAGATGAATTTAACTCCCAAGCTTTACGCAACCA
Source organism: Aphanocapsa sp. GSE-SYN-MK-11-07L (assembly GCA_019359715.1). Taxonomy (GTDB): domain Bacteria; phylum Cyanobacteriota; class Cyanobacteriia; order Thermosynechococcales; family Thermosynechococcaceae; genus JAHHGS01. The sequence goes on from JAHHGS010000132.1 coordinate 22,170, forward strand.
AAAACCTTGGATGTTGGTCAAACCTGTCGGCGCAACAATCTGGGTCGGACCAATCTTTGTTCCGAGTCAAACAGGTTGTTGGCAGTGCCTCGCCCAACGTCTGCGAGGTAACCGTGAAGTCGAAACTGCCGTCGGGCAGCAGCAGGGAATGGCAGAACCGTTTCCCACCTCTCGCTCAATTTTGCCAACCCACTTCCAGATAGGCTTAAATTTGGCAGCAGCGGAAGTTGCTAAATCGATAGTTCAAGGGAAAAACGAACAGTTAGAAGGCAAGGTGCTGACCTTGAATTTAGCCTCACTGTCCATGCAGGATCACTTTTTAGTTAAACGTCCGCAATGTCCGGCTTGTGGCGCAAAAGCCGCCAGTGAGTATCACAAGCCCAAACCAATAATACTCCAAAGTCAGAAAAAGCTATTCACCGCAGACGGCGGTCATCGCTGTTTCACTCCAGAGCAAACTCTCAAGAAATATGAGTATCATATCAGCCCGATTACAGGAGTCGTCAGCGCTCTACCTAAAAAGGAGATAGAAAGCGATTTGATTCACGTTTACAGAGCCGTTCACCCGATGGGAGGAAAACTGGACAGTTTAGCGGGTCTGCGCCACAGTTTGCTTCACAAGAGTGCTGGCAAGGGTAAAACCGACCAGCAATCCAAAGCTAGCGGTCTTTGTGAAGCGATTGAGCGGTATTCCGGCGTTTTTACGGGTGATGAAATCCGCATCAAGGGCATTTATGCCCAATTGGAGTCAGCCGCTATTCACCTCAATACTTGTATGCTGTTTAGCGCCAACCAATACCAAAACCGCCAAGCATGGAACCCACAACACGGCAGCTTTGTCTGGGTGCCCGAACCTTTTGACAAGGAGAAAGAAATTGAGTGGACACCTGTTTGGTCGCTGACTCACCAACAGTTCAAGTATTTGCCAACCGCTTACTGTTACTATAACTATCGGCTTCCCGACGACCATCGCTTCTGTCGCGGAGATGCCAACGGCAACGCAGCGGGGAATACCCTAGAAGAGGCGATTCTCCAAGGGTTTATGGAGTTGGTAGAACGAGACTGCGTGGCGTTGTGGTGGTACAACCGGATTAAACGACCCGCTGTGGATTTAGACAGTTTTGATGAGCCGTATCTGCTGGCTCTGAAAGATTATTACCAAACTCAACACCGCGACCTTTGGGTGTTAGATATCACTAGTGACTTTAATATTCCCTGCTTTGCCGCGTTTTCACGACGCACAGAGGGAGCAACAGAGGAGATATTACTAGGTTTTGGTACTCATTTCGACGCTAAAGTTGCCATTCTCAGGGCAGTAACTGAGATGAACCAATCATTGGGCATCGATTTGGATAATGGCAAAACCATGCCTGACGATCCAGATTGGCAGTACTGGCTCAAGGAAGCCACTATAGAGAATCAGCCTTACTTGGTTAGCGATCGCAACGCTCCTTTGAAAGTTTACTCGGATTACCAACAGCGCTGGCACGACGATCTGCGGCAAGACGTACTCACCTGTGTGGAAATAGCAGCCGCACACGGCATGGAAACCTTCGTTCTTGACCAAACCCGCCCAGATATTGGTCTGAACGTGGTTAAGGTGATTGTTCCTGGAATGCGCCACTTTTGGAGTCGGTTTGCTCCAGGGCGACTTTATGAGGTTCCAGTAAAAATGGGCTGGTTGCCAGCACCACTAGCAGAAGAGCAACTCAACCCGATACCGATGTTTTTCTAAATCAGATCGATTTTTGATTTGGGATTTTGGATTGCTTTTATTGCTCCAAAAATAGGTCAGGAAAATAATATATGTCGCAGCAACTTCTCCTGTCTTTCAAAAAAGACGTTTCCCTCATCGAACCAGAAGAAACAGAGCAACTTGTTCTCCAATCGTCAAACCGTTCTTTGACATTTAAGCAGGCGCGATCGGGATTGAAAACAGCTCTCAAGACGCTGGCGGATGGCGGTGCAACCTTGGTAGAACTGAACCAAATGGTGCAGCAGGACGACGGGAATTTTCTAGCGCTGAGGTTTTATGTCTACCTACAAAAGTTTTCCAACTTGGGCTGGCTTTGTCATTCAGTCTTAGCCGAAGGGAAAGCGATCGCCATTGCCGTCCCCATCACCTCAGATTATCAATTTCCTTACACCGAAGTAGCCGTTAATTCCAAGTACATGCTCTCCCGCTTTACTTATTGCCATCAAGTCTCAGGGCAACTGCTGCTGGAGTCACCGCTATCTCAAACACAAGTGCTATTACTCGATTGGAAAGGTACAGCCCTGTTCAGTCAGCTAGCCAAACCTTACAGTTGCCATGAGTTGGTAACTGGAATTCCGGGGATTTCTTTAGAGACGGTAAAGCAATTTGTCAGTCTACTTCTAAGTACCCAAATGCTCTCTGAGGCAAGCGAAGACGGCACCATCCAAGAACAAGCCAATACTACTCTCGCGCAATGGGAATTTCACGACCTCCTATTTCATACTCGCAGCCGACTAGGAAGGCACGCCAATCCTTCTGGGGGAACTTACCGTTTCAGTGGCAAAATTGAGCCAATACCTGCTCTTAAACCTCGGATGTCAGAAGAGGCGATCGAGCTATATAAACCCGACCTAGAAACGCTCAAAACTACAGAGGCTTCCTTTACCCAGATTTTAGAAGCGAGAAAGTCAATAAGGGAATACGGAGAAACTCCCATCACTGCACAACAATTAGGAGAGTTTCTCTATCGAGTCGCTAGAGTCAAACAGCTTATCCAAACGGAGCGCACAGAAATCGCCCAACGTCCCTATCCCAGTGGAGGGGCACTTTACGAGCTGGAACTTTATCTCGCAATCAATAGTTGCGATCGCATTCCTTCTGGCTTGTATCACTATCACCCCCTAGCCCATCAACTGTGTCGGATTTCTGACAGAACGGAGACTGTAGAAGCACTACTCGACGATGCTCGGCAATCGATAGGTCAACAAAGTATGCCTCAAGTTCTGATTGTCATTGCCGCCCGGTTTCAACGGTTGGCTTGGAAGTATGAATCGATGGCTTATGCAGTGATGCTCAAGCACGTCGGCATTCTCTACCAGACTATGTACCTAGTGGCAACAGCTATGGAATTAGCTCCTTGCGGTCTTGGGCATGGCAATTCCGATTCATTTACCAAGGCAACAGGATGTGATTACTACGCCGAAACCTCTGTCGGAGAGTTTGCTTTGGGCAGTCAGGTAAAAGCCTAACGTTAACGAACAATTTTAGAAAAAAAACAATGTCTAAGTTTCAAGAACGACAACAAGCGATCGCCAATGGCAGTCACGCCTTGGTAATTGGCAGTGGCATTGCCGGGTTGTTGGCAGCCAGGGTGTTGCTGAACCACTTTGAGCATATCACCGTAGTTGAGCGCGATTCCTTGCCAGAACAACCACAACCCCGTCCGGGAGTGCCCCAATCGGTTCAGTCCCACGGACTTCTGGTTCGGGGTCAAAGAATTCTGGAGCAGCTTTTTCCTGGTTTAAGTGCTGAATTAATTGCCACAGGTGCAATTTCCGTAGATTGGAGCGCAGACATTCTTTATTTCAGTCCGATGGGCACAGCACCAAGATGCGCTTCGGACTTAATCACTTCGATGTGCAGTCGCAATCTTTTGGAATGGGCGATTCGCAGTCGTTTAACTGGTTATGATCCGCGCAGCGATAAGCCAGAGGCTTATCGCCTGCAAATTCTGGAAGCTACTCAGGTGAAGAAACTGCTGACAGACGAGAGAAAATCCAGAGTTATAGGGGTACAATTGCGCGACCGGGACAATTCCCAGTTAGAAGAATTAACTGCCGATCTCATTGTCGATGCTAGCGGACGTAATTCCTCTTTACCCAAATGGTTAGAGGAATTAGGCTACCCAGCTCCTTCTGAAACCGTAATCGATGCTTCCCTAGGTTACACAACCCGCTGGTACGAGCGTCCCACCGATTTGCAGGCGGACTGGAAGATGCTGTTTGTCTTCCCCAAACCACCGCATGAACCACGCTGTGGCGTTCTTTCTCTGGTAGAAGGCGATTCTCCTGCGGGGACGCTGCGCGAACGCTGGTTGCTCAGTCTTTACAGTTTCGGTCGAGATTATCCGCCTACAGATGAGGTTGGCTTTCTGGAATTTGCTCGGACGCTTCGCAGTCCCATTCTCTACGAAGCGGTGAAAAATGCCAAACCCCTTTCCCCCGTCTACAGCTATCGACGCACAGAAAATCGCCTGCGTCACTACGAACAATCGAAACTCCCAGAGGGGATAGTGGCATTAGGAGATGCAGTTTTCGCTTTCAATCCCTACTACGGTCAGGGAATGACTGCTGCTGCTCTTAGTGCCTTAGTCCTAGATCGTTGTCTGCATCAGCGATGGAAGAAATCTCAAAACGCTTCGATCGGTTTTGGGCAACACTTTCAAAAGCAGTTGGCTCGCAGTTTGAAAACTCCCTGGCAAAGTGCAACAAGAAGCGATCGCGCCTGGTTGACGAGTGAAGATTCTATGACTACAACAAGAAAGCCAAATAAGATGATCCTGTTCCTACGGCAATACGTAGAGCAGGTGATGTTGCTCTCAATGGACTGTCCAGAAGCTCATCGGACAATGATAGAAATGTACCACATGGTCAAGCCTCCCATAGCGTTCTTCCAACCGAATATTGCAGCAAAAGTCTTGATCCAGGCTTGGCAAAAAAAGACAAAACCACCCTTATTTCTTCAAGATTACGAACCCAGCATCACTGCTCGTAGATGAAGCGGACTGAGGCGTTAAAATTCCGGCGTTGCTGAATAGTGGGAGGAATCAAGCTCAAGGGGGTCAAAATGCTGACACATCTATCTGAGCGCGTGATGCATCGCGTGCGCTGGTTTCTGACAATTGGATGGCTAATCCTGATTCTGTCGCTATTTCATGACCCAGTGTCAATTTGGCTGACCGACCCAAACAGTACTTGGAGTTTCCTGAGGGTTAATCCCGCTCACTGTCACCGAATTCAAGGTGTTTGTCAGCCAGAGGCGGCTTATCCAATTGGAGCGCGCTTGTTTTGGGCCGCGATCATACCCTGTTCCATCTTCATTCTGCTCGTGTTTGGGCATAATCTCTGGCGGCGCGTTTGTCCACTTTCGTTTCTGTCCCAGTTGCCATTAGCGCTGGGCTTTCAACGACGAATCCGGCAGGTTGAACCAAGCACAGGCAGAGTCCGATCAGTGGTGGCAAAGGTTAGTAACAATTCCTGGTTGGGACGCAACCGTTTATATTTGCAATTCGCCCTACTATTTGTGGGTCTTTGTATGCGTCTTTTATTCATCAATGGCGATCGCCTGTTTCTGGCGTTGTTCCTAATTTCTACCATCATCTGTGCGATTTTTGTTGGCTACTGGTTTGGTGGCAAATCCTGGTGTCATTACTTCTGTCCTATGGCTCCAGTACAGCTCATCTTTGCGGAACCTGCGGGATTACTGACCAGTAGTGCCCGTAGTCCGCAGCGATCACTTCCCCAATCCATGTGTCGTACTGTTGATCGAAGGGGTCAAGAAAAGAGTGCCTGTGTGAACTGCATCAAACCTTGCTTTGACATTGACTCAGAGCGGGACTACTGGGAAAGTATCACCCACCCCGATCGCAAATTCATTCACTATGCCTACATTGGTTTAGTGTTCGGGTTTTACTTTTACTTCTTCCTGTATGCGGGCAACTGGGATTATTACTTCTCAGCCTACTGGACCCATGATGATCACCTCAAAGCTCTGGGAAATCCAGGCTTCTATATCTTCGGCAGAGCGATCGCAATTCATCGAGCTGTGGCAGTTCTCCTAACGCTGGCACTCTTTAGCGCTGCCACCTATTACCTAGGCATGAGCATAGAGAAGTTCTATAAAGCTTACCTCTGCCGCAATAAGAAGTATCCTGGCGCTGAGCAGTTTCAACATCGCCTATTCACTGTTTATACCTATATCGCCTTCAATTTGTTCTTCCATTTTGGCGGACGACCAACTGTGATTTTGTTTCCTTTACCCGTGCAGTATGTCTATAACACGATACTGGTTGTTGCCAGCACCCTGTGGCTGTATAAAACCTGGGGTAAAATATACCGGCGCTCGTCTGCAAAAACAATTCCTGCTGTCGAGCATCACAACAGATGCCCACTATAGAACGCATTTAGGATCTAGCTTATATTTTAAGAGGACTTAAAAGAGTCTGAATGCAGGATAACATAGGACTAAAGCCTTAAAGTGATGAGCTACAGCAGTTGTTTAACCGACGAAGAATGGGCAATCATTGAACCCTTGCTCCCAAAAAAAAGACGCACTCGCCCGCCCAAGTGGCCAAAACGTCAAATCCTGGATGGGATTTTCTACCAACTCAAAAACGGCTGTAGTTGGGGAGATTTACCGAAAGATGGCTGTGTTGCAAATATATTGAATTGTCATAAACTTCCTGGGTAGAAGGAGTGAATTATGCAGCAACGCTGAAGATTTGATGAATGAAGGAGATCTGTCCCAGGATATCTCCCTTTTCGACCCCTTTGACCTGACCCTTGCGGATCATATTCATCGCCTCGAATCCTCGGAGAGTGCGACGGGTCGAGTTGAACGACCCAAAGCCCATTCCTGGACGTGTCAGTCGTTTGATGAATCGGTGATCTTGCTCGACAATATTGTTCAAGTACTTGACCTGCCTGAGTTTCGTTCGCTGAGGTAAGAAGCTGTCTGCCTGCAATTGCTCAACCGCTGGGGGATAAGCGGGATTCTTGTCCACAGTGATCACTCGTGGTTCCTGAGTATGGAAAGCGTTGAGGGTCTTCCAAAAAAATCTTTCTGCGGCTTTCGCATCTCGTTTGGCCGTGAGCAAGAAGTCGAGGGTGTTGCCCACTGAATCCACTGCACGATAAAGATATTTCCAGGCTCCTTTGACTCGGATGTAAGTTTCATCGACGCGCCAGGAATCGTTGGTGGGCAGCAGATGGGGACGACACCGCCGATCTATTTCTGTCCCGTACTGTTGTACCCAGCGATAAATTGTGGTGTGATCAACCTCAACCCCCCGTTCGAGCATCAACTCTTCAATGTCTCGGTAGCTCAAGGCATAGCGGCAATACCACCGCACGGCTTGCAGGATGATCTCTGGGTGCAAAATGACGCAAACTTCGGCAGGTGATTCTCACCCAACTTCGGCACCCTAATCACAGTAAGTTCGGCACCCAATTCTCAATTAACTTCGGCAGGTAATTCTCACCAAGTTCGGCACCCCCA
>JAHHGS010000133.1 GCA_019359715.1 Aphanocapsa sp. GSE-SYN-MK-11-07L
GTATCGCTTGTTGGCGCAGGTAATCTTGAGTATCTGGAGCGAGTCAGCGAGCATCAGGTTTATTCATGCTTCCATTGTAATAATAACCTCCTTCACTCTGCATTCTCTTAAGCTGCCGGGTTAATAGATGTGGACGTAAGGCTTCTCGCAGTTGCATAATTGCTTCCATGGGGTTTCTTGATGATGTGTTATTTCTTATGAAACCCCTTTCCTGTCTTCATTACAACTTTTTGTCCTGTACTCAGCTACAATTGATAAGATGCTTGTTCTATACTTGTCTAACTACTGCACGCAACGAAACGGAGCGTCACGCTATCTTCACGCTTATCCTGCAGCTCCGTCTGCAGATGCGATGACGCTAGGCGGCAAATAATGTAGGAACTCATGAACACCTACAATCCAATTGACCTTCTCTTCGATGGTATGGAAAAGCTTAGCCCAGGGGGCAATGTCCATACCCTGAGTGTCCTGCGCCTTCTTCCGACACAACAATTTCAGGTCATCGTAGACGCAGGTTGCGGTACAGGTCGTCAGATCATGGTGCTGGCAAAGGAACTCGATAGACTGATTCACGCACTTGATTCGTATGAGTTATTCTTGCATGACCTGACGCGACGCGCCAAGGCAGATGGAATCGAGCATCTTATACAGACGCATTGCATGGACATGAAGGACATTCCGGGCGTTTTTCAACACATCGATCTGCTCTGGTCGGAAAGCGCGGCGTACAACATTGGCTTTTCCAACGCACTGACCATTTGGGGATCTGCGATAAACAAAGGTGGCTTCGCGATCGTCAGTGAACTATCATGGCTACGCGATCAGGTTCCCGATGTGGTGAGGGAGTTCTTCTTATCTGGCTATCCAGACATGCAATCTATTCAACGAAACCTAGCTGTTGCTGAAAACACAGGGTATAGAGTGCTGACCACCTACACACTTCCTAATGATGCATGGATAAAAGGCTACTACGACCTCCTTGAACCGCGCGCGAAAGCTCTTATCGATCATCCGGACTCATTCGTTAGGGATTTTGCGGTGGAAACCGTCAAGGAAATCGAAATCTTTAAATCTTCCGAAGATAGCTACGGCTACGTCTTCTATGTGCTCCAACGCGCCTGACAAGCGCTTGCACACGGTACGGAGGTATACACTATCGGTTATGATGCAACCATTACCGCCGTCCGCTGATGCAGATGACGTTACGTCGCTGAGTCTTCGGTGAAGGGGCACCCAAAAGGCTATATGTCGATGTTTAGATTGAATTATTTTGAGGTCTTAGTAAGGCGGTAGGTGAAGGGTGTCTGCGGAGTGGTTTAGGCTTTATTGTGGTGTTCAGACCATTTGCCAACTTGATAGGAGGACATCAACGTGACTGATGAACAACATTCTTTGCTGAAAGCAGCAGACATCAATTCAATGGATGCGCTTGAGTTTCATCATCCGCTCAATTCCAATTCAGAAATCTATTTACGGTTTCTTGGGCGTGCTGTCGGTCTTAAACGCATTGGTGTGACGATCGCTCGTGTACCTCCGGGCAAGGAATCTTTCATTTATCACGCTCATCAGAATGAAGAAGAATGGATTTACATCTTGTCAGGTCGAGGGATGGCGGAAATTGGAGATAGGTTATACGAAGTTGAACCCGGAGACTTCATGGGATTTGGGCTACCTCAACAACCCCATCATCTTCGCAATCCATTCAATCAAGACCTTGTATACCTAATGGGCGGAGAAGCTGGATGTTTAGATGTTGCCGTTTTTCCTCGGCTTGGTAAACGAGTGATTAGGGATAGTGAGTCAGCTTACATATTTGATGAGTCAGCGCTTCAGCTTCTTTGGAGCAGTAAGCAATCGACTGAGGAGTAGATGGCATCAGCGAAGGATCACTGATGGGTGTTTAGAGCCAAGTCAGATCAAGCTAGTTCTGCTGCTTGTAAAGGGCGGTGCGTGGCGTAAAGTTTTGCAACCATTTCGGCGCGACATGAAACCGCAAGCTTACGAAAGATTCGCTTCAAAGCCTGCTTGACAGAATTTTCAGTGATCCAAAGTTCATTCCCAATTTCTGCGTTTGTTCGTCCCAAACCAACCAATTCGGCAATTTGCAGTTCACGAGACGTTAAACGATTGATTCTAAAAGATGGGTGCGGCGACTTTTCTATACCTTCTGAGAAAGCTTGGCCAACCGAAACATTCTGTGAACGAACTGTAGCCGCCCAAACAGACAAATGCAAGCAAATCGCACTTAAATCGGCTAGATTTTGCGTATCAAAGGCCAGCATTGACTGTTCGCGGGTGCAACCCACAGCCCCCACTAATTGGCCGCGATTGACGATCGGGCCCGCCATCACATGCCAATGATCGGGACGTGGACAAATGAGTGCCCAAGCCTTGGGTGATGTTACCAATCCTTCATGGACAGGCGTGTGGCGCTCCGTTAAATAACGTGCAACCGGATTGTGTTCAACCGATAACGCAACGTTTAGAACGTTTTGAAGATTTCGATTTTCCAATAAAAGCTGGTCGAAAAAGAAGATTCCTGATCGCTTGGCTGCAAAATACTCGCCAATCTTAGCTGCGAGGTGCAATCGCAAATCTTGTTTATCTTTTAACTGGTTGATTTCTTCAAACAAAACCTGCAAGGAAATCATTATGGCTTTAAAAAGAGTACTCGATCGAGGACTAGGCGGGGTCGATTGCCACTTCTAGTATAGGAATAGATTTAATCGCGATCGCCACCAGGAGCTGAATTGATGACTGACTCACATAAGCACATTATTGGCTTGATCTTTTATCCGGGCATGACATTACTAGATATGGTAGGGCCAAACCAAGTTTTTAGTGCGCTGCCAGGTGTCCAGATTCATCGGATCTGGAAAACGCTAGACCCGATCAAAACCGATGATGGAATGGTGATTTTGCCTGATACCACCTTTGAAAATTGTCCGCCCTTGGACGTTATCTGTATTGGCGGTGGCTTAGAACAGATGGCAGTAGTTGATGATCCAGAGGTACTTGATTTTTTCCGAAAACAAGGCAGCACCGCAAAGTTTATTACCTCTGTGTGTGGCGGGTCAGAGTTTCTGGCCAAAGCCGGGCTGCTGCAAGGCTACCGTGCAGCGACTCACTGGGCAATGCGAGAGCAGCTCGCAAAGCTAGGGGTTGAAGTTGGAACCGAGCGCGTCGTCATTGATCGGAATCGGATTACGGGTGGAGGCGTAACAGCAGGAATCGATTTTGGGCTGACGATCGCTAGTATCCTGTGTGGTGAAGAAATCGCCAAGATAATTCAACTCTTACTAGAGTACAATCCCGCCCCTCCCTTTGATGTCGGTTCACCCGAAAAAGCCGGATCTGAGTTAGTCAACAAGGCAATCTTATTTATGCAGGGAATGTCAAGTTTAGCTGTCTAGACTCAAACTTTCGTAGAGATGGCAAGTTTGGCAGGGGCCAGCCGGGTTGACTGCACAGCGCAGATAGGCTGAGCGGGCGTTATACCGACAGCTAAAATCACCAATCCAGTAGCCAACGCCAGGGCGATAGGTCAGATCTCCGACTTGCTCTCGACTGGCAAGGGCTGGGCGCAAAACTCTCTGGGTTTGCTCAGATCTTCGCCCCGATCGCAGGGTGCAGCGGTCAGTCTGTCGTAACCCCCACCAACTGAGCAGGGCTGGAGTTAAGGCGATCGCTAAAATTAAAACGACAATCACTGGTGGCATACCAAGTTAGAGTCAGTTTGGTTATTTTTATTATGAAGTAAGGTTTACTCCCAATTCTGGAAGCATTGAATATGGCTCAACCCGCAAAAGACCCCGCCTCCGAAAAAAAAGACCAGCAGCATCCCCAAGCCAGCAACGATCGTCAGAACAGTGAGCGGCTGCTGCAAGAAGAACCAACCGACTACAATTTGGCAGAACTAGCGCGGCTGCGGGTGCGCTACGATGGCTTCCCCGGTGCCAGAGATATTCAAGCCAACTTAGATAAAATTCTCCAAAAATGGCAGTTAACTGAAACCGAGCTATTTGCTAAAACGCGCCAAATTCACAGCACAGCCCAAATCTACAAAGTCAAAAGCAATAAGCGAGAAGACTGGAACTAGGACAAGCAGGCAGAGGCCAGCAGAGAAATCCTAATCGTGCCTGCTTTGGTGCTTCTCTTGGCACCATTGACCGCTTAAAATTAACTGACTGCGTAATATTGGCGATCGCTAACTTTCATGACTCATTCCACTGACATTGCCACCCTGGCTCGCTGGATGGCGGCTGACTTTAGTAACCAAGAGCAGGCGTTTGAAAATCCCCCCTTCTTTGCCCACATTCGGGTTTGTATGCGCCCTTTGCCGCCAGGAATTGTGGACGGGATTGGGATTTTTGTTGAACAAGCCTATGACTTGGATCTGAGCGACCCCTACCGGGTCAGGGTGCTTGAACTGCTGGCCGTCGAAGATCATATTGAAATTAAGAACTATAACTTGACCGATGAAAAAGCGTTTACTGGGGCAGCCCGCGATCGAGATCGGCTGCAAGCCCTCACTCCTGAGCATTTGGTTTTGATGCCGGACTGCAACGTGATTGTGCATTGGACAGGCAATAGCTTTAAAGGGGCAGTCCAACCCGGTAAGGCCTGCATGGTTTTCCGCAAAGGGCAAGAAACCTACCTCGATAGCGAATTTGAAATCGATGAGCAAAAATTTATCAGTCAAGATCGGGGGCGCGATCCACAAACCGATCAGCACGTTTGGGGGTCAGTCGCTGGGCCATTTCAATTCGTCCGCTGGGCCAGCTTTAGCGATGAAGTACGTCATTAAATTTCAGCCGATCGATACAGGCAAAAATCGACCAGAAATTGGCAAATTGGTCGGAAAAGTCGCCTGATTCCTGCTACGTTGATGAAGAGAGCAATCCCTCACTGTAAACCCTAACTGGTAAGAATTGGCACCATGAGAGTCTTGGTTATTGGCGGCGATGGCTACTGCGGATGGGCAACGGCGCTGCACCTATCTAATCGAGGTCATGAGGTTGCTATCCTAGATAGCCTAGTCCGGCGGCATTGGGATGCAGAGCTTTGCGTTGAAACCCTCACCCCGATCGCCCCAATCCAACACCGGCTCCAGCGCTGGCATGACCTAACGGGCAAATCGATTCAGCTATTTATTGGCGACATCACCAACTACGAATTTCTGAATCGCTCGATGCAGCAGTTTCAGCCGGAAGCGGTTGTCCATTTTGGCGAGCAGCGGTCTGCTCCCTATTCGATGATTGATCGCGAACACGCGGTGCTGACCCAAACCAACAATGTGATTGGTACGCTCAACCTGCTCTACGTCCTGCACGATAGCTTCCCGGATTGCCACTTGGTCAAACTAGGCACAATGGGCGAGTACGGCACGCCCAATATTGACATTGAAGAAGGCTACATCACGATTGAGCACAACGGGCGCAAAGACACGCTGCCCTACCCCAAGCAGCCCGGCTCCTTCTACCACTTGAGCAAAGTGCACGACAGCCACAACATCCACTTTGCCTGCCGAATTTGGGGTCTGCGCGCCACAGATTTGAATCAGGGCGTGGTCTACGGCGTGCTGACCGAAGAAACAGGCATGGACGAGCTGTTAATTAATCGGCTCGACTACGATGGCGTATTTGGTACGGCCCTGAATCGGTTTTGCACGCAGGCCGCGATCGGGCATCCGCTAACCGTCTATGGCGCTGGTGGGCAGACGCGCGGATTTCTGGATATTCGAGATACGGTGCGCTGTGTGGAGCTAGCGATCGCCCATCCGGCTGAACAAGGCGAGTTTAGGGTGTTTAACCAGTTCACTGAACTGTTTAGCGTCGGGGACTTGGCAATGATGGTCAAAAAGGCAGGCAATGCCCTTGGCTTAAATGTCGAAATTAGCCACCTTGAAAATCCGAGGGTTGAAAAAGAAGAGCATTACTTTAATGCTAAGAATACAAACCTGCTGGATTTAGGGCTACAGCCCCATTATTTGTCTGACTCACTGCTCGATTCATTGCTTAACTTCTCGATCAAGTACAAGCAAAGAATCGACAAACAGCAAATTCTTCCTAAGGTCAAGTGGAAGGCCTAAAAACCTAAAGCAGCAATTGCCTAAGATTAGAGCCTGAAAGCAAAGCTTTCAGGCTCTAATCGTTTTGAGCGTCAGCCATCGACTAATTCTATCTGAGAGGCGAGTTGCCTAAACCTGATTTTTCCCATCGGGTGGGTGGGGCGGTTCTGGCGGGGCTGAAAGAATCTCCCAGGCGGCTTTCGAGGCTCTGATCACGCGATCGTCGATTTCCCCCACTTGCTGAACGACGGTTTGCCAAGTTTTATCTGCTTCAGTTTGAATCTCTTTCACCTTCTGCTCAACGTTTTGAGATACCTCTTTCGGTAGATTACTGACCGTAGCAATTTGAGTTTCAGCCAACCTTTTAAGGGCTTCCACTAAAGCCTTAGTGGCTTCTTTAACTTGCTCAAGTTCGTATTCAGAGGGGTTACTCACAGGCACAATTTCACCTATCGGCTCGGTTGGAGGTGTTACTGGATCAGTCATTGCAGGTTACTCCTTAGATCTCACAGATCTCAAAAGCATGACCAAAGGTCGATCGCAAGATTCAGCCTTAGATCGGCTACAAGCAGATTATAGGCAACCTCGATTTTTTTTGCAGAGTTTGAGGTATTACAAGCCTACTGCGGCTGGGCAGCAGATCAGGGTGGTGCCGCCTCAAGACTGTTCAAGCTGGCTTGGATTTGCTCCACACCATTTGCCAACTGAGTAAGATCACGGGCAGCAAACCCACGGCTACGATCGCCAAAGCTGGGGCAGCCGCTTCTGCCAGTCGCTCATCCGAAGCTAAGTTATAGACTCGAATGGCTAGGGTATCAAAATTAAAGGGGCGAACAATCAAAGTGGCGGGGAGTTCTTTCATCACATCGACAAAAACGAGAATGGCCGCCGTCAGCAATCCGCTCCGCATCAGGGGCAAGTGGATTTTGCCCAAGGTTGCCAGCCGACCGTAGCCCAAGCTGCGGGCAGCGTCGTCTAAATGCGGTTTAATCGCCCCCAGGCTAGCAACAACTGCGCCAAAACTCACTGCCAGAAATCTAACCAAATAGGCAAACACCAAGGCAACCAAGGTGCCGCTCAGCAGTAAACCAGTACCAACGCCAAAGCTAGCCCGGCTCCAGGCATCAAGCGCGTTATCAAATTTGCCCAGCGGCACCAAGACACCCACTGCAATTACGGCCCCAGGAACGGCGTAACCGAGGGTGGCAGTCCGCGTCGCCCACCGATTTAGTAAGCCCGGCCGCAGCCGCTGTCCGTAGGCCAGGACAACGGAGAGGGCCACCGCGATCGCCGCTGTCAGCAGAGCCAAGATCAAACTGTGGCTGGCAAAGCTCCAAAACTGATCGCCGCCAGCACTGACTAAGGCTGGATTGGCGCGATCGGCACTCGGAAAGTCAGCGTCAGCTCTCGAATCAGCCGTCGGATCGCTCAAGCCGACCAGCAATTGCACCAATACCCCAGCCGGCACTAAAAACCCCAACCCAATCGGTAATAAGCAAGCGAAGATAGATAATCCAGCCCGCCAATTTAATAACTGATAGCGGGGTAAGTCTTGGCAGGCAGTCTGATAAAAACCCTGCCGTCGCCGCGAGACTTGCTCTAGCACAATCAAGCCAAAAATAAACGCCAACAGCAGGGCAGCCAGTTGGGAAGCGGCCAGCCGATCGCCCATCCCAAACCAGGTTCGATAGATGCCAGTCGTAAAAGTGGAAACAGAGAAATACTCCACCGTGCCAAAGTCGTTCAGCGTCTCCATTAGGGCCAGGGATATCCCAGTCGCGATCGCCGGTCGGGCCAAGGGCAGCGCCACCTGCCAAAACCCGCGCCACGGGCTACAGCCCAAGCTGCGACTCGCTTCTAGCAGACTGGTTGATTGGCTTAAAAAGGCTGATCGGGCCAGCAAGTAAACGTAGGGATAGAGCACCAGTGTTAGCATGACGATCGCCCCTGGCAGCGATCGCATGGTCGGAAACCAGTAGTCATCGACGGACTGCCAGCCAAACCAGCCGCGCAAACTGGTCTGAATCGGCCCGTAGTATTCAAATAGCTCCGTATAGGTATAGGCCAAAATGTAAGCTGGCGCAGCCAAGGGCAAGAGCAGCGCCCATTCAAACATCCGCCGACCCGGAAAGCAGCACAGCGTCACCAGCCAGGCGGTGCTCGTACCGATCACCGCCGTGCCAATGCCCACACCCAGCATCAAAAGCAGCGAGTTACTGATATAATCTCCCAATACAGTTGTGGCAAGATGATGCCAAATTGCCCGCGTATCGCCAAATAGATCGCTGAAGATTGCCAATACTGGCAGCGATAAAATCAAGCCGATCAGGCTAGTGCAAATTGTCCAAATATCCCATCCAGGTCGCTGAAATTTGGTCTTAAAACAGGTTGAAAAGGGCGATCGCATCGGGCAGTTTTGAGAATTTTGACGACTAAAGTGGGTAAACATTAGCCTACTATAGAGTAGTGCTTATTGATGATAAGGTTCAATTAGTAAGGTGAGTCATGGCTCAAGTCGCCCCTGTAATGTCCGTTCCCCAAGCTTTTACGCCTGACTCACCGATTCTGAATTTAGATCAAATTTCCAAGCAATTTGAAAATGGCTTAGCCCCAGCCGTCAACCAAGTTTCCCTCAGCCTCAACTGCGGCGATATCCTGGGTTTGCTGGGGGCCTCCGGCTGTGGTAAAACAACCCTGCTGCGCTTAATTGCTGGGTTCGAGCAACCCCAAGCCGGCAGTATTGAGTTGACGGGGCAACGCGTGGCGGGTCAAGGGGCTTGGCAACCGCCAGAACTGCGGAATGTCGGGATGGTGTTCCAAGACTATGCCTTGTTTCCCCATCTGACGGTGGCTAAAAATGTCGCCTTTGGCTTACAGCAACCCCGGCGCAAACGATTGACCACTAAACAAATGCAAGACTTAACCGCCGAAGCAATCGCTTTGGTCGGCTTAACCGGACTAGAACAGCGATATCCGCATCAGTTGTCGGGTGGGCAACAGCAGCGAGTGGCCTTGGCTCGGGCCTTGGCTCCCCAACCGGCGATCGTCTTGCTGGATGAACCCTTGAGCAACTTAGACGTACAGGTGCGGCTGCGGCTGCGGCAGGAGATTCGCGACATTCTCAAAACTAGCCGGACGACTGCCATCTTTGTCACCCATGATCAAGAGGAAGCGCTGTCAATTTGTGACTATGTGGCAGTGATGCGGCAGGGCAATTTAGAACAAGTTGGCACTCCAGAATTTCTCTATCAAGCGCCTGCCTCTCGGTTTGTGGCTGAGTTTGTCACCCAGGCCAACTTTTTACCTGCTCGCTGGCAGCGGCAGGGCTGGCAAACAGAAATTGGTTGGTTTCCGGCCGACTCTGCTAACCCAGTTGCTCCGGCACAGACAGAAGTGATGATTCGGCAAGAAGACCTGCAATTGGCTGAAGATCCGACGAGCCAAGTGGTGGTTCACGATCGCCAATTCCTTGGTCGCGAGTATCGCTACTGGCTACTCACCCCAACTGGCAAGTCTCTGTATGCTCGCACCTCAATCAGCATTGCCCTGCCAATTGGCACCAAGGTGCGTGTTTCAACGGCGATCGAGTCTGTACGAGTCTTTTCGGCTGCTTAGATTAAATCCCTAAACATCAGCCCACTTGCGCAGTAAGTTGGCGTGGCTTTTGGAGAGCAAGTCAAATTCAGCGCTCTTACCATATTTTTCAAACAGGCTGTGTCGAGCTGTATCAAGGTCAAACAGAATTTCGCGATCGCCAGTATCTTTAACGAAGCTCTGCACCCAAGTAACAGCTGCCAGCCGTACGCCTTGGTTGACTGGCTCGACTCGATGCAAAGTCGAAGAAGGATAAATAATCATTGCCCCGGCTGGCAGCTTAAACGCTTGCTCGCCCTGGGTGCTTTCAATCACCAACTCACCGCCTGTATAGCTGTCAGGATCACTCAAGAATAAAGTCAGAGAGATATCTGACCGGATCAAATCTGCGTCCTTGCCCATCAGGGCATTATCGACATGGGTGCCGTAGTGCATGCCCTCCTGATAGCGACTGAACAGGGGGGGACGGATTTGTTTCGGGTGAGCTGCCATTTGCAACAGGCTGTTCTGCTGTAAAGCTGTGAGCACGGTTTGCTGCAACTCGTCTTTTAATCTGCCCCCATCGTCGTGCAGTTGGGTATTGTGCTTCACCATGCGGGCGTGCCAGCCAGCCGTTAGCTTCCCATCGACAAACTTTGCCTGGTTGAGCTTGTCTACTAAGCTCTCTACCTGACTGAGGTCTAAGACATCTGCAATACAGAGCAACATAGAATAGTTGTCCTCAAGTTTGAAAGATTTTGCATGATCTGAGTTTGGCTCAGATCATGCAAAATCTCCCCTTGTAACCACTATCGCATTAGCGCTGCCCAGTCCTCTGCTTTGACACTGGCCACTAGTTCAAAGCTGCCCTGACCATTGGGTTTGGCAATATATGCAATCCCTTGCGGCTCAGGATAAATTCCTGTTGCCGCCTCAAAAATATCATCATGGCCGACAATCACCGTATTGGTACCACTAGCAGGAATAGTCGTTAAATAAGGCATGACTGCTTTTTTCATCTGCTGTACTTGAGCCTCGGTGTAATCTTCAAAGGGCAAGAAGTTGAGATTGGCAGATTTTTGGTAGCGACCAAAGGCAAGGTCAGCCGTTTGCCAAGCTCGGCAGTATTGACTTGAATACACCTGCCCGACTGGAATCTTTAAGGTTTGAAAAGCGGCACCGATCGCTCTGGCCTGCTTCCAGCCCATCTCGCTCAGGGTTCGCTGAGTCGCACAACTGGTCAAATCAAGCTTCGGATCAGCTTGGTCGGCGTAGTCTTTATCCGTTTGAGCATGGCGGAAGTAAATAATGTACCCCCCCTGCCGGAGAGCACTGACTAAAGCTGCACCGCTCAGCTTATTGGTAAATGCTGGCGCTGCCTCACTAGCTGGGGCTCCACCTTCACCCCCTTCGCCTCCCTCACCGCCTTCTCCGCCCTCACCCCCTTCCGCAGCCACTAAGATCGGCTGCTGGGTCTTCAATCCTAAAGTTTGCACAGGCAGACTGGCAATAACCGTAGGCTTGCGGCTGGGATTGATTTGACTGCTTTTGTTGTCTTGGGGAGAA
Organism: Aphanocapsa sp. GSE-SYN-MK-11-07L; assembly: GCA_019359715.1. Classification (GTDB taxonomy): domain Bacteria; phylum Cyanobacteriota; class Cyanobacteriia; order Thermosynechococcales; family Thermosynechococcaceae; genus JAHHGS01. The sequence goes on from JAHHGS010000133.1 coordinate 11,210, forward strand.
GGTGAGGGTGATGGCGATGGTGCATCGGTTGGCTTGACAGGCTGACTGCCTTCGCCTCCCTCTCCACCTTCACCACCCTCTCCGCCTTCACCACCCTCTCCGCCTTCACCACCCTCTCCGCCTTCACCACCTTCGGCAAGCGTCATCGACGGACTGGCAAGCATAGATGTGACTTGAGTTAAGGGCTTAAGATCGCTGGCTTGAGTCTCTGTAGCATTGATTTGGAGAGCGATCGTAGTGGCAGCAACCCCTGAAAGTAGATAAGTCCCCACACCGACCCACAACTTTAGTTTGTCTTGACTCATAAGTATCCTCGCAACACCAAATAGTTATGCCTTAAAGCATAAAAGTAGTGTGGTCATATATGCAAATCATTCGCAGTAATTATTAAAATCCTACCTTAGCGCTGATCTGGGTCAATCCCCATTGCCCTCAATCGTTCAGCCATCCAAGTTGCTCTCGCTTGAGCACTATCTTGCTCCTGCTCAGTTACTGCTAGCAATTCCTGAGGTGTTGGAATCCATTTACTCTCTGCATCCAGCCAACGTAACCATTGGCAGCTAATGCCTTCGTATTCACCTTGCCATCATCCTAAGCCAATTTTTAGCTCTGGCAGCCAAAGCCGACTGCCTTCGATCTCCATGACCTGATACTGTTCGGCTTCGCCGTCCCGCAGGGAATCTTCTACCAAGCAAAAGGCTCTCAATACGCCGCTGTAGCGGTCATACAGAATGTAGTAAGGCACCTTAAGAATCTCTGCCATTTGGTTGGTGGCTCACCCCCTGCTGATAGTGTTTGTCCCCAATCTTCTCTCTTGAACACTTGCTCCAAGTCGGGAAACCCGCCCACCGCAGTGTCCGCCTTCAGGGATTGACTTGCTCATCCCAAACCACATAGCTGAGCCGCAGGTCATTGCCAGCGTAGAGTCTGGGCACGCCGATCGCCACAAACCAGTCTGGACGTTTATGCCAGAGCGGATGTTGCAGATCGTGGTAAAGGTTGAGGTCAGTGCCGATAAAATGCGGTCTTTGCTCACATTTGCTAACCGCAGTGTGGCGCTCAACAACTGCGGCTGTAAATCATGCAATTCGTCTGGCAAGCCTGATTCCTCTGGGTCTTCACTCGGCAGATCATACATGGTTAGCCATTGAGCTGGCTTTAGCAAATCTATTTGCTCAACCCAGGGGCGCAATCTGGTTATGCGGAAACCTCGGTTTGACTTGGCACTCAAGTTCATTTTATCGAAGCGATCGCTATCCATCGCGATTGTCTTCCCGCAAAATAGAAACAGTGGTTGTCCCAAGAACTCCTACAACCGAAACAGTAATGAGGCGATCGCCATGACTGCGCTATTGACTGGACCAGAGACAATCCTGAATCGAGCCTTGGCGAGAGCAGATTTAACTGCCCCAGAAGCTGCTATTTTACTGCGGCAAACTGATTCAGACGCGATCGCGGCCATTCAACAAACCGCTGACCAACTCCGGCAGCAGCAGGCAGGCGAAACCGTCACCTATGTGATCAATCGCAACATCAATTTCACCAATATCTGTGAGCAGCACTGCGGCTTTTGCGCCTTCCGACGGGACGAAAACCAGGCGGGGGCCTATTGGCTAGGGTTCGAGCAAATTCTAGCGAAGGCTACTGAAGCCACCCAGCAGGGCGCGACCGAAATTTGTATGCAGGGAGGGCTGCATCCCGGTGCCAAACAGAACGGGCGCTCTCTGGACTATTACCTGCAACTGGTGCAAACCCTCAACCAAACCTTGCCCAACTTGCATTTGCACGCTTTTTCACCCCAAGAGGTACAGTTCATTGCCCGCCAAGATGGCTTGGACTACGCAACGGTAATTGCTGCCCTGCGGGATGCTGGGGTGCAGTCAATGCCCGGCACTGCCGCCGAAGTGCTCGTGGATTCGGTGCGGCAGGTGCTTTGTCCCGAAAAAATTGACACTGCCACTTGGCTGGAAATTGTTGGCACAGCCCATCGGTTAGGGGTACCGACCACCAGCACCATGCTGAGTGGACACATTGAAACCCCAGAGCAGCAGGTTGAGCATTTGCAGCATTTGCGATCGCTGCAACAGCAGGCCTGCGATCGCGATTTCCCGGCTCAGATTAGCGAGTTTATTCTCTTGCCCTACGTGGGGGAGTCGGCTCCCAAACCTCTCCGCAAAAAAGTCGGGCACGATCAACCAGTATTGACTGATGCTCTCTTGCTGACGGCAGTGGCGCGGATTTTTCTAGGCAATTGGATTCCGAACCATCAGCCCAGTTGGGTCAAATTAGGCCTAGAGGGCGCAACCACTGCTCTCCGTTGGGGCTGCAATGACCTGGGCGGCACCCTAATGGAAGAGCACATCACCAGCATGGCGGGAGCCAAGGGCGGCACCTGTATGACAGTAGAGGCGTTAAGAGGCGCGATCGCCTCTATTGATCGCCCTGCCCAACAACGAACCACCCTTTACCAGCCTGTTTCAATAAATGCCCACACCAGATAAAGCGCCAAGAATCAAGTCCTACCCTGTCAGTGAGGCGATCGCTTGAGGTTGTCCCTGCCCCAACGCTTGAGCCACAGCTTTCCGGGGTGTTGATCACTGGCTTAGAGGATCGATCTGGTCAAATCTGACCCGCAGACCATCTTTAGGGCGGCGGGTGGGAATTAAGACAGGTTCCAGATTTTGATTTGGCACTAGCTGCCACTGATAGCCGCGCAGCAGATGAGCCAAAATCAGCTTCATCTCCAGCTTGGCAAACGCCAGTCCAATGCAGATGCGGGAGCCACCCCCAAATCCAACCAGGCTAAACGGTTGCAGCTTCGACTCCTGCCGTTCTGGGCTGAAGCGGTCTGGATCAAAGCGATCGGGGTCAGAGTAAACCGTTTCTAGGCGGTGGGTACACAGAATTGAGTATTGGGCCAACCAGCCAGCCGGAATATGATAGCCATTGAAATCAAAGGATTTGACAACACCTCGGAAGCCGCCCGCCACAGGCGGATGGAAGCGCTCCAGTTCACTAATTACCTGGTCTAAGTAGGGCATTTGACTGATTTGCGCTAAGCTGAGTCCTCCCTGCTGGGCGAGGTTGAGCTGTTCTGCTCTGGCCTGGTTCAGCAGGTCGGGATGGCGAGCCAATTCCAGACAAGCCCACGTCAGCATGGAAGTTGTTGTTTCATGACCAGCAAATAGCAGCAATAGCGCTTGGTCACAGATTTCCTCTCGGCTTAATCGGTTTCCTGCTTCGTCCTCGGCTTGAATTAGCAAGCTGAGCGCATCATCAGTTGGGTGCTGCTGCCGTTGTTGAATCACTTGGGTTAAGTGCTGCAAAATTTGCTGACGGGCCGCGATCGCCCGTTTCATCCCCACGCCGAATAGTCCGCCGCTTAGGGTCGTAAACAATTGGCTTAAACGCACGGTTTCTGGGCCAGGGCTGCTGCCCAAAAAAATCTGGCTGGCAATTTCAAAGGTCAACTGTTTGAACTCTTTGTACCAAACGAATTCGCGCTTTTGCACCCAGGTGGCCAAATACCCCTGAGTAATCTGCTCCATCGTTGCGAAGTAACGGGCCAGGGCAGCCCCATGAAAGGCAGGCATGATCAGGCGACGATTGCGACGATGCTCTTCGCCTTCTTGGACAAACAGCGATCGCCCCAACAGCGTTTTGAAAGACTGGGGCCAGCCTTCTCGCCAATTAAAGTGATCCATGTGGCGGTCGAGTATAAATTCGATCGCCTCTGGGCCAGCCAAATACACCGCCGGTCTGCCCAAAATGCGAGTTTTGAACATTAGACCGTAGCGCTTAAATCGCTTCTCAACAAAGTCGGGGTCAAACAGGAACTGGAGGGTTTCGCCGACTAGGGGCAGCCCCATGCTGCCAGGCGGGAGGGGAAGCTGAGCCATATCGATTAGAGAGCGCAGGATATTTCCTTTGCATGGTAGCTGAGATCAAGCTGGCTCAATCGCAGCCAGAATTTTTCTAGCGGTGATGGTTTATCTTTTTTGACAGAGCACCTCAGCGATCGCCCTTTTTACCTCGGCTGTAATCACAATTTCAATTTTCGTTGCCGATTTAATGACGGGACAAGAATGATCGTCAGTCAGGTCAGGAAGGTAGGTACATCTCCCCTGTTCATTGAGAGACTTCAAGGCTGAGTGTCGTTGACTCTAGGTTGATGTTCCCCTACTTTTGCATTTCTTTATCTCAGATCAGGCGTATTCTTGCGACGATTTGGGAACGCTCAGTGTATTATGTCTCGTCCTTCGAGCATCCAATCGCCGACCGCTTGTTTTCCGCTGTTGATCGCCTGCATCAAAATCCTCTCCTCATGTTGTTTCAGAATCGCAAAGTTCCCCTTTGGTCAATTTTGGTTGTGCCTTTTGTGGTGCAAACCTTTGTAGCCGTGGGGTTGGTGGGGTATCTTGCGGCCAAAAACGGACAAGAGGCGGTGAATGATCTGGCTAGCCAGTTGATGGATAAAACCAGTCAGCAAGTCGATGATCACCTGGATGCCTATCTAGCGCTTCCCCTCCAACTGACGGAGATGAATATCCGGGCGATCGCCAGCGGAGACCTGGATATTCGCGATCCGTGTGCCAGTGAACGCTACTTCTGGCAGCAAGGCACTACATTTCCGACGATTTCCTACCTGGGGTACGGACTGAACAATGGCAGTGAAGTGGGAGCTGGACGCTGGATTCCTGGGTTAGGTGTGCTGCTGTACGAGAATCCGCCGGGAGCGAACTACGCCAGTGTCTATCTTGCCGACAAGCAAGGCAACCGCATTCAGCACTTGCTCAGCCATAAATACGATCCCCTGAGTATGAACTGGTATCAGAATGCAGTCACTGCCGGAAAACTGACCTGGGCTGGGGTGGATACGACGACCTATCCCAACCCTGAAATGGGTCAGCCGGGTCAAGCAGTTCAGCCCAAAAAAAATCTGGAGCTGGGCAAGGATGCCTACGTTGCTATGTCTGCCTCTGCTCCGTTCTATGACCCACAGGGGCGGTTGCTGGGCGTAATGACAACTGAATTGCTATTGACCCAGTTGAGTAACTTTCTGCGAACCGTCAAACTGAGTCAGGGCGGACAGACGTTCATCGTAGAGCACGATCGCCAGGGGCTTTTAGTGGCCAGTTCTACTCAGCAGCCAATTATTTATCAGCAAGGCGATCAGGTAAAGCGATACACCCTTTTCGACAGCCCGTGTCCATTGATTCGGGCGATCGCTCCTCACCTGCGCTCGCAAACCCAAGACTCGACCCAACACCACGGCACGAGATTTGAGATTGAACTCAACCAGCAGCGTTATTATGTCCAGCTTACCCATTGGCGCGACGATAAGCATGGGTTGGACTGGCTGGTGGTGGTGACTGTGCCAGAATCTGACTTTATGGCCCAAATTGATGCCAACACCCACCAAACGGTGGTGTTGTGTTTCGGAGCATTGGCGATCGCTACCCTGTTTGGCATCCTGACAGCCCGGTGGGTGACGCGACCGATCACTGCCCTCAACCAGGCTGCTCAGGCAGTAGCAACGGGCAATCTCAACCAGCAGGTAGCGGACAGTCCGATCCAGGAAATGGATGCAGTGGGACAGTCCTTTAACCGGATGGCTAGCCAGCTACACGAATCGTTTTCTCAATTGGAATATACAGCCAGTCACGACACCCTGACGGGCTTGTTGAATCGGGCAGGGTTTCAGCACAAATTAACTGAGGTGATGAACAAGCAAATCGGAGCTAGCCGCCGCAGTTCTGATTTATTTGCTGTTTTGTTTCTTGATCTCGATTTTTTCAAGCTAGTGAACGATAGCTTGGGACACTTTGTGGGTGATCTGTTGCTGATTGAAGTCAGCCAACGATTGCAAAGCTGTCTGCGGGCTCAGGACACCCTGGCCCGTTTGGGTGGAGATGAATTTGTCGTGCTGTTGGAGCCAATTGAGCATCCCAGCTATGCCACCCAGATTGCCGAGCGAATCATTGATGAACTGAAAAAACCCTTCCTGCTCAACGACAAAACAGCCTTTATTAGCACCAGTATTGGGATTGTGCTGGGGACAGCGCAAATCAACGATCCTGACAGTATGCTGCGCAATGCTGATATTGCCCTTTACCGCGCTAAAGCAAACGGTAAAGCAGTCTATGAAGTGTTTGATGATCAGATGCACACCGAGGTTTTGCAGCGGCTACAACTAGAAACCGAACTGCGTCAGATCCTCGACCAGTGCCAGGGTTTAAGCCATAATTTTGCTGCTCAGCTAGAGGATGAACGGGGTAAGGATTCGAGCGATCCCTCCCTTGCCCTCAGCGTTCACTATCAGCCGGTTGTCGATACCCACACCCTGGAAATGAGAGGATTGGAGGCGCTGCTCCGCTGGAATCACCCCACGCTGGGAATGATATCACCGGACAAATTTATTCCAATTGCTGAAGAAACTGGGCTGATTGTGCCTTTGGGCTATTGGGTGCTGCGGCAGGCCTGTCAGCAGATGGTTCAGTGGCAGCAGCAGTTTCCCCAAACTCAATCTGTGCAGATCAGTGTCAACCTTTCTCCGCGCCAATTTTTGCAGCCCGATCTTGATCAACAAATTGCCAAAATTCTGCAAGAGACGGGGTTGATTCCCGCCTCGCTAAAGCTAGAAATTACAGAAAGTTTGTTAATTAGCGATCGCCCCTCCATGCAGACCCGGCTGAATCAACTCAAGGCATTGGGGGTAAAAATCAGTCTGGATGATTTCGGTACGGGCTATTCTGCCCTCAGCTACCTGCAGCATTTCCCCCTAGATACGCTCAAAATCGACCGTTCGTTCATCCACCAGATGACCACCGATGCCAAAAGTATGGCAGTGGTTGAATCGATTACGACCCTGGCTCACAACCTGGGACTGAACGTGGTGGCAGAAGGTGTAGAAACTCAGACCCAATTGGACTATCTGCGCCAGATTGCCCAATGTGAGCAAATTCAGGGGTTTTTAATCGCGCCTGCTCAGTCTGCGGATGTGATCACCGAGTGGATGGGCGATCGGCAGAGGACTTGGTGAGTTACGGTGAAAATGGGCGGAAGTTGATCTCAAAAAAATTCCACCCAGACTGCCCAGTCGTGGGGGTGGAGAGGGTGTTATTCAGCAGATTGAAGGAGTAAATGACCCGCCGGGAGCTGGGGGGCAAACACACTGGTTGCGTAAAGCGGCGGCTGCGGTTGAGCGACCACAGGCAAAGCTTGGCGAACTTGGGCCACCACTGCGACGGTTTTGATGTCGTAAACTTGAGTCGCTAATTTTGGATACAAGCCAATCCCTAGAATCGGCAGTAGCAAGCAAGCCGCAATAAAAATTTCGCGGGGATTGGCATCCTTCAAGAACTTGTCAAACATCTCCCCTCGTTGCTCTTTGCCGTAGAAGACTTGGCGCAGCATTGAGAGTAAGTAAACTGGGGTCAACAGCAAACCGACGGCCGCTAGGACAATCACCACGGTCTTGAAGGTGGGGCTGTAAGCATCACTGTTGGTTAGCCCTAAGAAAATACTCAGTTCACTGACAAAGCCGCTCATGCCCGGTAGCGCCAGCGAAGCCATTGAGCCAGCCGTGAAGAGGGCAAACACCTTCGGCATCGAGGTGGCAATGCCGCCCATTTTTTCCATGATCAGCGTATGGGTGCGATCGTAGGTAATTCCGGACAGGAAAAAGAGAGCAGCGGCAATCAAACCGTGGGAGAGCATTTGCAGCATTGCGCCGCTCAAACCCAGCTCTGTCAGAGAAGCTAGACCAATCAGCACGAACCCCATATGCGAGATCGAGGAGCAAGCTAAGCGACGCTTCAAGTTCTGCTGGGCAAAGGCAGTTAGAGCACCATAGACAATATTGACAACGCCTAGCACCACTAAAATTGGCGCAAAGTAAATGTGGGCATCCGGCAGCATTTCCATGTTGAACCGGATCAGTCCATAGCCGCCCATCTTGAGCAGCACACCCGCCAAAATCATCGAAACCGGTGCCGAAGCTTCGCCGTGGGCATCCGGCAACCAAGTATGAAGTGGAAAAATCGGCAGCTTCACCCCAAACGCAACTAAGAAACCAGCGTAGGCCAGCAGTTCAAAGCCAAGCGGATAGTTTTTGAGACCGAGAGCCGCCATCTCAAATGTGACAGTATCGCCAGAAAAGGCCATCGCCAAGCCAGCCACCAGAATAAAAATTGAACCGAGGGCCGTGTAGAGAATAAACTTGGTGGCGGCATAAACCCGCTTTGGCCCGCCCCAAATTGAAATCAGCAGATAGACTGGCACCAACTCCAGTTCCCACATCAAAAAGAACATTAATAAGTCTTGAGCAGCGAAAACGCCGATTTGGGCGCTGTACATCGCCAGCATTAGAACATAAAACAGGCGCGGCTTGTGGGTGACTTTCCAAGCGGCCAAAATTGCCAGTGTGTTGACTAAACCCGTCAGCACAATTAAGGGCATTGAAATGCCATCGACTGCTAAAGACCAGTTCAGACCGAGTTGGGGAATCCAAGCGTAGCCCTCGCTGAGCTGAAGGGTCGAATTTTGAAAGTCGTAGTGCTGCCAGAAGGCGTAAACGGTGAGGGTGAAATCTAACAGGCTAACTGCCAAGGCGTACCAGCGAATCGTTTTGCCATCTTTGTCCGGCAGGAAAGGAATTGGCAGTGCTGCTAATAGCGGTAGCAGCAGAATTGCAGTTAGCCAGGGAAAGTGAGAACTCATTGTCGCAGCCCAGGTGATAAGGACAGAATCGAGAGTGCCAGCTACCAGGTGATCTCAGACAATCTGCGTCCCTTCAAGCTTGAGAGAGACGACCTGGGATAACACAAAATCGCAGATAAGCATTTTTGCTTACCTTAATAAAGATACACACTTAGCCCAGAAAATGTTACATGCTGTTAAAACTTTTTGACCCAGCTTGAAATTTGTGTAGCGATCGCCCTTGCCAACCCATTTCTAAAGGCAACTCAGCCGGATCTATTTGAGAGGGCGATCGCAAACCTTAAGCCAGTCCAAATCTGGTGGCCACAAAGAAAAGGCTGTGGCACAATAAAGTGTTTGGCAGCAAAGGCACTGGAGTAATTATGACCAAGTTTGTATTTGTTACAGGCGGTGTGGTTTCCAGTATCGGCAAAGGGATCGTCGCCGCTAGCCTCGGGCGATTACTGAAATCTCGCAACTACTCAGTCTCAATCCTCAAGCTTGACCCCTACATCAACGTTGACCCCGGCACAATGAGTCCGTTCCAGCATGGGGAAGTGTTTGTGACTGAGGACGGGGCTGAAACCGACCTAGACTTGGGGCACTATGAGCGGTTTACAGCCACTTCAATGTCTCGCTTGAATAGCGTCACAACGGGTTCAATTTACCAGGCAGTGTTGAATAAAGAGCGGCGGGGCGAATACATGGGGGGAACTGTGCAGGTGATTCCCCACATTACAAACGAAATTAAAGAGCGAGTGCTGCGCGTGGCCAAAGACACCCATCCTGACGTGGTGATTACGGAAATCGGCGGCACGGTCGGAGACATTGAATCTTTGCCTTTCCTAGAGGCAATTCGGCAATTTCGAGCTGAAACGGGACGGCAGAATATTCTCTACATGCACGTCACCCTAGTTCCCTGGATTCCATCGGCCGGAGAAATGAAGACCAAGCCGACTCAGCACTCAGTTAAAGAACTGCGCTCGATTGGGATTCAGCCCGATATGTTGATCTGTCGCTGCGATCGCCCGCTTTACCCCGGCATCAAAGACAAAATGTCGCAGTTTTGCGATGTGCCGGTCGAGTGCGTGATTACTGCCCAAGATGCGCGCAGCATTTATGAAGTGCCGCTGATCTTAGAACGCGAAGGCTTAGCTGAACAGGTATTAAAGCTACTCAACCTCGAACAGCGATCTCCAGAACTGAGCGATTGGCAAACCTTAGTCGAGCGAATGTATCAACCCCATCCGCGCGTAGATGTGGCAATTGTTGGTAAATATGTCCGACTGACCGATGCCTACCTTTCCGTGGTCGAGGCGTTGCGTCATGCGGCGATCGCGGTTGGTAGTGAACTGAATCTGCGCTGGATCAACTCAGAAGATATTGAAACCTACGGCCCAGAGCGCTACTTAGAGGGGATTGCCGGGATTGTGGTGCCCGGTGGGTTTGGCATTCGCGGCGTAGACGGTAAAATTGCTGCGATTCAGTATGCCCGTCAGCAAAAGATCCCGTTTTTGGGGCTATGTTTGGGCATGCAATGCTCCGTGATTGAGTGGGCCAGGAATATTGCTAACCTCAAAGATGCTAACAGCGCTGAGTTCGCCACAGAAACGGCAAATCCAGTCATTAATTTATTGCCGGAGCAACAGGATGTGGTCGATTTGGGCGGCACGATGCGGCTGGGGCTGTACGCCTGTCGGCTGCTGCCAGAGAGTTTGGCCCATCATCTTTACCAGCAAGACGTAATCTACGAGCGCCATCGTCATCGCTATGAGTTTAACAATGCTTACCGCAGCCTGTTTCTAGACACGGGCTACGTGATCAGCGGCACGTCTCCGGATGGGCGGCTGGTGGAAATGATTGAGTTACCGGATCATCCTTTCTTTATTGCCAGCCAATTTCACCCCGAATTTGGTTCGCGCCCAAACATGCCTCATCCTTTATTTCAGGGATTTGTCCAGGCCGCCAAAACCCACGGGAATGAGGCGATCGCCCTGCCTTGGCCGCCCGCATCTCCAGAAGACGCGGAAGCTAGCCCTGCTGTCATCTAGCCAGCTAGCTTTTAGCGGTGTTGCAAAGGGCCGGTTCTACAGGTCTGGGGTAAGCATCAAGCCACGCCAATAGCTTGGAAAAATCGAAGCTGCGCGGATCGCCTCTGGCGCCATCGCGATCAATCGCTTTGTGAGTGGTAATCCGAGCCGTGGCGACACGAGTCCGCGCCACTACCCAGGCCAGTGAACGATATTGGGCATCGGTGTAACCGCTGTGGGTGGGATATTCATTCAGCCACCCGTCTGAGGGGGTTTCCAGCGAAATATGGTAGGCAAAGTTGTTGACCGAAGACCTGATCTGGGGGTTAGTTTGAACCGCCTCTGCGCCTCGGTAACTGACAAACTCAGAGTCGCCAGCTCCAAAGGCCCGCTTATTGGGTGGCACTAAGTAAATAACGGTGCCATCGTCATCAATAATCGTGTGGTAGCTCGACTGTTGGCTATCTGAATAATGAGGAGTTTGAAAGAGGTTAATGGCTCCCCCAGCATCACCAACGGTTTCGTGTAAAACCACCAGTAACTCATGATCAACTGGGCGACCTTGCACATCTTTAGGGACGCGATCGCCATAGTTAGTTGGGTCTACCCGTTTCCAAACTTGCTTCGGTCGGTATTTTGTCAGGTCAGTGTCTGCAACAACATTCGCCGCTGGCTGATAAAAAGCGGCTGATTTTGTGCTGTTACGGGGTAAACAAGTCGGATCAGAGCTATCAGCTTGGAGAATCAATGACTGAGAATGACTGGTTGCCACCCGCACACCCGTTTCGATCTTCGGCAGGTAGGCACTCACCACAGCCGTGCTGCCCGCTTTCAAGGAGGGGCCACTCTGTACTCCATGTAAAAGCAAGGGAATTACAATCGCGATCGCCAAAACTGCTGCAACTTGAAACTTTGGCAGCGCTCCGATCCTTCTCCATTGCCATCTGAACATATTCAAGATTTACCAATCGGCAATCACTAGACAGTAATCTTTACACAAAAACACAAACCTTTCTAAACATGTGTTGGCTAGAAAACAATTTGACTACTTCAAGCTTATTTATTTGATATCAGCCTTGTCAGTAATTTTTTATCAATTTTATGGAAGCAGCTTGGTGATTAATTAAACCGGGCAGACATCATCGCTGCGTAAGGCGTTTGGTGGAGGTGGGCTTTGCCAATTGAGCCAAACAAGTCTAGTTTTTCGGTCACAACGGCTTGCATGGCGGCGATCGCCTCTGCCATTGAATCTACAAGGTCTTTGATCGCCACCGAGCAGATCCCCTGCTTCAGCGAATGCATGTAGGCTTGCCGAACTTCTGTATTGACGTTGAATTTGCAGACACCTAGCTCAATCGACTGGCTGATCATAGCGGCCGGTAAGCCAGAAGCCCCGTGCAAGACTAGCGGCACATCGACTGCTCGCCGAATGGCCACCAAGCGCGGAAAGTCTAGCCGCGGTTCGCTGCGATACTCGCCGTGCACATTGCCAATCGTCACAGCCAGGGTATCAACCCCAGTTGCCCGAACGAATTCAGCCGCTTGCACCGGATCGGTCATCTTGGCTGATTTTTCGCTGATCGTCAGTCCGTCTTCAGTGCCGCTGATTCGGCCAATTTCGGCTTCGACGATCGTGCCCTGGGCGTGAGCTAACTCGGTCATCGCTGTGGTAAAGGCTAAATTCTCTTCATAGGGCAAGGGTGAACCATCAGCCATAATCGAGGTCATCCCAGCCGCCAGCGCCGTCCGAATATCTGGTTCTGACGTGCTGTGGTCAAGCTGAACGGCGATCGGCACGGTGGAGGTGCGGGCGGCTTCTAAGCAGAGTGCCACCAAGGGCAAGCCGCCAAAGCTGAGGGCACTGGGGTGGAGTTGCAGCATGGCGGGGCTGCGCTGGGCTTCGGCGGCGGCGACGACGGCCTTCACCCCTTCCAGGTTGTAGACGTTGAAGGCACCGATCGCATAAACATTGCGGCGAGCCGTTTCTAAAAGCTCTAGGGTTGAACTCAGCATGGCAATTTCCGATTCAGGATGTGGCTAGTTTGCGATCGCTGCTTTCAATCTTGGCTTAAATCGGTAATGCTACATCGTCAAGTTTTGAGACTCCTGTTGAAGATTTTTGGCGGGGTAGCTGGACATTCCCCGCTGTCGCCTAAATGTATTACCGTTGAAGGATAGAAATTTGTATATTTGAGCGACTGTGACTGCCTCACCTTCTGCGATCGCCTCTCAGCTCAGCCCGATTGTGGGCGATGAGTCGATCGTTGTGCCGACCGATTTGGCAGAAAACCAATATGCCAAGCTGGCTCAAGCCCTGCTGCCTACTGCCCAGTTGCCTTGCTTAGTTTATCCCCGCAGCCAAGTAGAACTAGCAGAAGTTGTCGCCTGTGCTCATCAACACCATTGGCGGATGTTGCCGACTGGCAGTGGCAGCAAGCTCGATTGGGGCGGGCTAGTCAAAGGCGCAGAGCTATTGATTAGCACCCAGCGCTTAAACCGACTGATTGACCACGCGGCCGGAGATCTGACCGTCACCGTTGAAGCGGGAATGCGGCTGATTGATTTACAGGCCAAGCTGGCCACAGCTAATCAATGGGTGGCGCTTGATCCAAGCTTTGCCGATCGGGCCACGATCGGTGGAATTGTGGCGACCAGAGATGCCGGCTCTCGGCGGCACCGCTACGGGGGCGTCCGAGATCTGTGCTTGGGGATTAGCTTTGTCCGCTACGATGGACAAGCCGTCAAAGCTGGCGGGCGAGTGGTCAAAAATGTGGCGGGCTACGACCTGATGAAGCTGCTAACGGGTTCCTTTGGCAGCTTGGGAATCATTTCTGAGTTAACCTTACGCCTCTACCCCCTACCGATGACTTCTCGCACAGTGGTCTTGGCGGGGGAAGCTGGGGCGATCGCCGCTATACTCCAATCTTTGCTGGCTAGCAGCTTGACTCCGACTGCGGTTGATCTAGTTTCGCCTAATTTGTTGGCCGGACTGAGCGGAGAATTGGGGCTAGTCGTTAGGTTTGAGGGCGGAGCAGAAAGCATTCAACAGCAGGGCGATCGTCTGCTCAAGTTAACTAGCAATTTACAGCATCGAACCCTAGAGGATGCGGCAGAAAATCAATATTGGCAAGCTTTAGATCAGCAGATGGAAGTCTCTACCGGCAGCCTCTGCCAAATCGGCTGTCTCAGCTCTCAAGCAGTTGCCACCTTAATGGCGATCGCTCAGGCCTGCGCGCAGCAAGGCATCGTCTGGTCAGCCGTGGTTCAGTCCAGTGGGGCGATCGGTAAACTGCATCTGCAAGCTGACTCTGATCAACTGGCGATGGTGGTGAAGAAAGCGAGATCGTACTGTCAGCAGGCGAGTGGATTTTTAACCCTGTTGCAAGCGCCTCCGTCCCTGAAAGCAAGTCTAGATGCCTGGGGATATACGGGCAATGCTTTAACCGCGATGCGTAAACTCAAACAACAGTTTGATCCTGAGCATTTATTTAGTCCTCATCGATTTGTGGGTGGTCTTTAAGTATGGTTAGCCTTAACAGTCAGGAAACAAATCAGTCCGTGGCTCCCGACCCCGATCGCCGCCTGCCAACTTTTGATAGCCACTATCCACCCGACCCAAAGCTGATCGATACCTGCGTTCACTGTGGTTTCTGCCTATCGACTTGCCCCAGCTACCGGGTAATTGGCAAAGAGACTGATTCCCCCAGAGGGCGGATTTACCTAATGGACGCGATCAATACGGGTGAAATTCCGCTTTCTCCGACCACGGTGCAGCATTTTGATTCCTGCCTGGGCTGCTTGGCCTGTGTGACAACTTGCCCCTCCGGGGTGGAGTACGACAAGCTGATTGCCGCCACCCGCCCCCAAGTCGAGCGCCACCATAGCCGCAGTTGGTCAGAAAAGCTGCTGCGTCAGTTAATTTTTTCGACTTTTCCCTACCCGGCGCGGCTGCGGTTGCTGCTGGCTCCCCTGCTGATCTATCAAAAGCTCGGTTTGCAGTCTTTGTTGCGGCGATCGCGGCTGCTCGATCAGCTATTGCCGAAGCAATTAGCCGCGATGGAATCAATGCTGCCGACCCTTTCGGCCCAAGCCTTTCAAGACACGCTGCCAGAGCTGATTCCAGCCCAGGGACTGCAGCGCTATCGGGTGGGGATGCTGTTGGGCTGCGTGCAGCGGATGTTTCTACCAGAGGTGAACGAAGCAACCGTGCGGGTACTGACGGCCAATGGCTGCGAGGTCGTGATTCCGAAAAGCCAAGGCTGCTGTGCGGCCCTCTCGCACCACCAAGGGCAGGAAGTGCAGGCGCAAGCGCTTGCCCGCCAAATGATTGATGTGTTTGCTGATACGGGGGTGGATGCAATTATTATCAATGCTTCTGGCTGTGGACACACCCTAAAGGAATATGGACACCTGCTCCAGGATGACCCAGCTTATCGAGATCAAGCTAAAGCCTTTGCCGCCAAGGTCAAAGATGTCCAGGAATTTTTGGATCAGGTCGGACTCACCGCGCCCCTCTCTCCCTTGCAGGCTGAGCCATTAACGATCGTTTATCAGGATGCCTGCCACATGCTGCATGGGCAAAAAATTAGCGTCCAGCCCCGTCGGTTGCTAAAGAAAATTCCAGGTGTCCAGTTGCGAGAGCCAGTTGATGCTGCCCTTTGCTGTGGCAGTGCGGGTGTGTATAACATCTTGCAGCCAGAGGTAGCCGAAGAACTAGGACGACAAAAGGTGAAAAACCTCTTGAATACCAAAGCCAGTCTGATCGCTTCCGCCAATGTCGGCTGTACCCTGCAAATCCGCAAACACTTACAAACCCAGCCTCATGCTTTGCCTGTGTTTCACCCGATTCAGCTTGTAGACTACGCGATTCGGGGCGAGCAGTTGCCGATCGCGGAAAAAACTTAGGACGACACCGTTAGGACTGATAACTCAACCGAAAAACAGAGTCAGAGAACCTAGATAAATCAGCCCCTTTTTTACCAGCCTTGGGTCTCCAAAGGCTTTTCGGTCTGACTGTAATCGGGGTGTCCAGATTAAAATCGGCTCCCAAATCCTCACATCTAGTCTAGTCCGACTTATGTGTAGACGGTAGCCGATAGCGATCCGCCTCTGGGACGGTTACAGAAAATTTAATCTGATCCTAATAAAAGCTTGTTCAATCTACATTCAGAATTTAATTATCTCTGACTTTAATCAAGGAGTGGAACTATAGGGGGTGCGATAATCTGATGAACCCGAAAGTTGGAATTAATTATCAATCTTCCCAGGATCAATCTATATCTATTCAGGCAAATATCTACAGTTGTCTGTCCAGAAATAGCATACTTACTCGCTTTTTTATCCCAAAACTCTTTCACCCTGAAGGACTAATCCGAAAACATCACGAACAATTAAAGAGCAGAAGAAAAGATGCCAATTTAGTCAAATGGCATCTTTTTTTTGGGCGATTAGGATTCGGCAAAGATCTCTGGCTTGCTCGCAGAGCAACTTGTATTTTAGTGCAACTCTTCTTTTGGACTCCACTTGCAGCTTTGGCTCAATCTCCGGACTATCCGATATGTCTGAGGCAAAATGCAAAATTCGCTCCTGATTTGACAAACCCGCTCAACCAGGTCGCGGCCTGGTTGGGAGATTCCAATCAGGCGATGGAGAATGAGCTTGAAAATATCGGATCGCGGCTTTCAGCCTACTTTACACCCAGTCCTTGGCCAAATATTCAGGAAAAGGCTAGATTGGCCAGAGTACCTGTAATCATGTACCACGATATTCGAGCCGACAAGCAGGTATTTTTTGATCTCACTCCCCAGGAATTTGAAAATCACCTGCGCCAGATTAAACAGCATGATCTGAATCCGATTAGCTTGGAGCAGCTCATTACGCACCTGCAAACGGGGATTCCTCTACCAGGAAAGCCGATTCTGCTCACATTTGACGATGGTTATTTGGGGCATTATCTGTATGTCTATCCTTTATTAAAAAAATATGACTTCCCAGCCGTGTTCTCGATCTATACGGACAAAATTGATACAAAACTGGGGAGACCGGGAGTTAATTGGCAGCAACTGCGGCAGATGGCGTCTGACCCGCTGATTGAAATCGCCGCCCACAGTGTTAGCCATCCTCAAGATCTGAGAACCCTATCTAACGCGCAGTTGCAAAAGGAGGTGATGGAATCAAAACGCAAACTAGAAAAGAGGTTGGGGATTCCGATTCAATACTTTACCTATCCAGAAGGAAAGGTTGATTCTCGGGTGGCAGCGATGGTGAGAGAGGCAGGATACCGAGCTGCCTTTACGATGGATGATTGGAATGAAGGCTATGCCGGACAATCCGAAAATTTACTGGCAATTAAGCGCTTTGGGCAGTCGGGTTTAGCAAAAGTAATCCCTCAAGCCTGGGGCGGCCCTGAATTACCCAAGTCGAGCCAGGAATTCGATTTTTCTTCTCCGGTTCAAAAGGTCGAGACAACGATCGATCACACGTCATTTGTATTTATTAAGGGGGGTAAACCGATTACAATTCATGCCAAAAGTCGGTATCAAGTCCCCCAGATCATCGCTGACACTCCGGCGATAGCAGGTGTCGATGGCGGCTTTTTCTCATTACGGTCTCTAGACTCCAATATCATGATTGGGCCTGTATTAAGCCAGAGCACGGGCAAATTCATTCCCGGTAACAAGAGTGAAAATCAGAAGCTGCGAGGTCGCCCCCTGGTTCTGATCAATCCCAATTCTGTCCAGTTCTTACCCTTTGACCCCTCTAAAGATAATAATCTGGCCGGAATAAAAACAAAGATGCTCGATGTTACGGATGCCTTTGTCGCGGCCGCATGGTTGGTAAAGGCCAATCAACCCCAGTCAGCCGCTTCCTTTAATAATTTGTATACCTTCGATGCTTAAAGACACTAACCTCGGCAGCCCAAAGACACTAACTTCGGCGGCCTAAAGACACTAACTTCGGCACCCAAATGACAGCAACCTCGGCGGGTCATTTTTGAGAAACTTCGGCAGGTAATAT
>JAHHGS010000134.1 GCA_019359715.1 Aphanocapsa sp. GSE-SYN-MK-11-07L
ATGTCAAGGCTTGGAACAGACGCAGAAATCGACAAAAGAACCTGATTGACTGGAGCTTTACTCGTCAAGATGCAGACCAAAAACTGGGCAGACATTATGTTGCATAATTAATTACTCGCTCTACTAGAGTAAGTGAACCATTTCATTAATTACTCGCGCGATCGACAGTGCCTGACCTTCACGATCTACGGCACTGAGGAATAACCCTAAAACATCGGTCGATTCATGGAGATAGCCTTGCTGTTGGCGCTGGTCATTTACGACAAAGGCGCAATCGCTTCAGGTTTGCCGATTGGCTCGGGGAAAATTGAGAGCGCTCACCGTTACACCATTCAAAATCGTTTGAAACGTTCTGGCTGTTGGTGGACGGTTAAGAATGCTGAAGCGATATTAGCGCTCAGAGTATTGCGGGCTGACCAAGATTGGGATGCCTATTGGCTCAAACTTGGTGAACTGGTCGCAGGTTAACGAAAGCTCTAGGCAAAGTTAAGTTGTTGGTATTTTCAACTAGTCATTTTTGGCATGATTAAACTCATAGACATAGAACAGACGACTGAATCTTTTCAGCAAGTATCCAAACGTCCCAAATAGGGCGCTTCCAAGAATTGCCCATAAAAGTCCGGTGGTTGGAATCATTGTCTGCAAAGCTGTTTTTGTCATTGCAGGGTCAAGGACTGCCGCCTTTGCTGCGATCGCTCGTGCATCAAGCATGATGCCGATTCCAAAACAGAAGACAGCAATACCATAGGCCGAAATTTCAAGACATTGGATCTTTCCGAGTGCATTTTGGCAAAGGGAGCAATCCTTCGTGTGAGTGTTCCACACGTCAAATAATTGTGCCTTGTCGCGCTCCGGTGCAGGGAGAGAATGGCTATAACTTTCGTCCCAAGCGATAGCTCCTCCTGCTCGTTTATTCAGCCATTGCCTAAAAGTGATAACCATCTTGTCCTGAGGGTTAGGGGTAAAGACGGAATCTAACCAGCGATCTCTCCCTTTTTTCGCCAAGGCTTTCTCCTGGTAGTGGAGAAACACTAAATCCTGGTGAAGAAATAAGGATGCAAGGATGTGTCCTAACCAAGTTGGCATTGGTAAAGCAAAAAACGCTAACCCTCTCGGCAACTTGCCTGAAGAATTTTTGACCATAGCCTGACAGCCGATATGACGACACCATCCTGGTCTGGTTGGAGTAGCATATAGCACCAAAATGAGTTGCCCCTCATCCTTGAAAATCGATGTGATTTTCATGAGGCAGGGTGGCTGAAAATCATGGATGGTTTGCTCAATACTCGGCTCAGTGCCGGTAACGCCAAACGCAAACCCTTCTTGAGTAGAAACGTCCCGAATCCGAGGCATATCATAGTACTGGGCATCATTGTATCGATTTCCGACTAAGCCGTGATGGGAAACTGGAACATGGGCTGGATCAGACACATTTTCGATGAAGAAGTCCCACCCATAAGGTAAATCGCGAATATTCCAAAACTTCTTCACTACTTTTGTAGAATTTTCTTCTAGTTCAGGGATAATACGTGGTGGTCGAGCTTGACTTTCCTGTCGAGCTTGTTCGCCTGACTCTGCCCAAACCCACAAAAGACCTTGACGCTCTTGGGTGGGAAAAGCGATCGCATTTGCTTTAGGATTGGCACAATTTTTTACTTCGGTAGCTTGATCTTTAGATTGGGGAATATGTTTGCAGTTACCCTCGCCATCAAATCTCCAAGCATGATAAGCACAGAGTAACGTCCCATCTTTTTCCACACGCCCTTCTGAAAGTGGTGCAAGACGGTGGGGACAAGCATCTTCAAAGCATTGCCATTTACCTGTCCCATCTCGCCAAAGGACAATCTCTTTGCCCAACAATTGCATTCCATGCGGTTGAGCGGGATCTAGAAATTCTGTAACCGCCACTGGATACCACTGCTTTGTCCATTGAAATGTTTCTTCCTCAAGCAATGGGGCGACTGTTTCAGTCCCTTGAAAAATTATTTCTGTAGGCATGTTTCCCCTCATAGTTTAGAGTGCTGGAGGTTTCGCCAAACGGCTTGCTTCAAATCTGTTGACCAGATTTGAACCGATCATTGTAGACTGAACGCTTTAAATAACCGCACTGAGTTGAATACGAACCATGAGTTCGAGTTCCTCAGTCGCGGCCAACTTATCCCTTATTATCCACCAGAAATTAGCGATAGGGGAACTGGCCATGATGGGGTACGACCTCTACCTGATGCTAAAATATATAAAATCCCTTGCTGGAAAGGTTTTGAGTGATTTCCTAACGGTTTTTTCGATTATTCATTGATCAATTTTACACGCATCCAAAACCCTATGCAGCAAAAGGCGGTTGGGTTTTTCTAATGTATCGGATGGAGGTCGCACCCGTTTCAAACACCGTAGATAAGCCACCACAACGTTGTAACTATGTTGGCGATTCACACAGCTTTACCTCAAGTATGCTAGAGTTCTCTCCTGACTAGCTATACACGGGGTTTGAAGCCATTGCAGATATGGACTAATCTCCTTAAACAGCCTCTCTCAAAACTATTACCGGAAATAGCATCACCAAATGCGCGCAAGAGCCCATAGTTTCCAGAATTTACACTCGTGTAGGTTATCTGTTTTATCCTCCGTTTAACCCTGCATTCAGATTCTTTCAAATAGCTTAATTCTAACCTCAAGATCCTAAATGGGTTGTATAGAAATTCATCATTGGCGACGGCTGACGAACCAACGAATAAACAGCTTTTCTACTTCAATCCACACAAAGATGATGGCACTAAAGCCTACACATATCATCAGTTCCATGAAGGAAAGATAATGAGTGCTAAAGAAATTCCGCAATGGTTCAAGGTAGATTAGTAATAACTGTAAGACGGAAGTGAAACCCACGGAAGCCAGAATATAAGGATTAGAAAACGGATCAACTTCGTAAAACAGCCGTGTGTTAGAGCGAATCGCTAACGCATGACCCATCTGAGCCAAGCAGAGGGTTGTAAACACCATTGTTTTCCAGCGATCGCGCTCAAGCAGTCCTCCTTGCACTTGCTCAGTATAGCCGTAAGCCCAGGTCATTAAGGCAATGCTAACGATCGCTAGAATGATTCCAATCCGAATCATGTAAGCCCCTAAGCCACGGGCAAAAATGCTTTCCTGGGGATTTTTAGGCGGTTGTTGCATCACAATCGGGCGACCCGGTTCGACGGCTAGAGCTAAAGCTGGCACTCCATCTGTAACCAGGTTCATCCAGAGAATTTGCAGCGGCGACAGCGGTACACCGCCTAACCCCAGGAGTGGAGCGGCGGCGATCGTTAACACCTCACCGATGTTACTGCCCAAGATATAGCGAATAAACCGACGGATATTGATGTAAACGACTCTTCCTTCTTCGGTAGCGGCTACAATCGTCGCGAAGTTATCGTCCAGCAAGACCATATCGCTGGCTTCTTTGCTGACATCGGTGCCCGTGATGCCCATTGCTACCCCAATGTTGGCCTGTTTAAGAGCAGGCGCGTCATTCACGCCATCGCCGGTCATCGCCACCACATCGCCGCGGTGCTGGAGGGCTTGCACAATTCGCAACTTGTGCTCTGGTGAAACACGGGCGTAGACACTTACCTCTTCAACTTGATTTTCTAATTCCTCCATGCTCAGCTTTTCCAGCTCTTGCCCCGTCAGCGCCCTAGCTCCGGGTTCGGCGATCCCTAAGTCTTCCGCGATCGCCTGGGCGGTCAATTGATGATCGCCTGTAATCATGACGGCGCGAATCCCGGCAGTTTTGCACTTGGCCACTGCATCTCGCACCTCTGGGCGGGGGGCATCTAGCATTCCCACCAAACCCAACCAGGTCAGTCCCGTTTCGCTAGTATCTTCTGAGCCTTCTGGCGGCAGTTCGGCCAGCCCTTTGTAGGCAAAGCCCAGCACCCGCAGACCTCGGCTGGCTAAATAGTTGTTTTGGGCTAAAATTTTAGCTCGGTCAGTAGCGCTGAGGGGGTCAATGCGATCGCCTACTTCTAGGTGCGTGCAGCGCTCCAGAGTAATCTCGGGCGATCCCTTGGTGAACATATAGTAGGGCAAGCGATCGGGGTCATAGAGAGCCAGGCTACCAATTGATTCGTGGCGATGCCCCCCGGTATCAACAATCACGCTCATCCGTTTGCGATCAGAGTCGAACGGAAATTCCCCCACTCGCGGCAGCCACTTTTCCTTTTTGGCTTTTTCAAGACCGGCTTTGCCAGCCACCGCCAGCAGCGCTCCTTCTGTCGGGTCGCCGAGAATGCTCCATTCCCCATTTTCGGCTTGTAGCAGCGCATCGTTACAGAGCAAACAAGCCAACAGCAAGTCTTGCAAGTCAGGATGCTGCTCGTAGGAGATTGGCTGACCGTTGTCTAGAAATTCTCCATTCGGACTATAGCCTTCGCCAGTCACTTGCAGCCCGCCTTGACTGGTAAAGATCTGCTGCACCACCATTTTGTTTTGGGTCAGGGTGCCAGTCTTGTCTGAGCAAATTGTCGTCACAGAACCGAGGGTTTCAACGGCTGGCAACTTGCGAATCAAAGCATTGCGCTGCACCATCCGCTGGGTGCCTAAAGCAAGCGTCACCGTAATTACTGCTGGCAAGCCCTCTGGCACTACCGCTACCGCCATACTGAGGGAAACTTTGACCAACTCCTCAAACAGGGACGGATTAAAAATGGTGCCGCCGATAATGACGATCGCCACTAAAATTAACGCCCCGGTGACTAAGGTGTTACCAAGTTGGTTCATCCGTTTTTGCAGCGGCGTTGGTTCCGCTTCCACTGACTGAATCGCAGTGGCAATTTTGCCCAGTTCGGTCTTCATGCCGGTGCCAGTCACCAAGACGGTTGCCCGCCCTTGCACCACCTCCGTACCGGAAAACACGAGGTTGATCCGATCGCCCAGGGGGGCATCTTCTGGCAGCAGGGCATCCGCCTGTTTAGTAACAGCGTGGGCTTCTCCGGTCAGGGCTGCTTCCCGGACTTGTAAATTTGAAGATTCTAGTAACCGCCCATCGGCTGCCACCTTTACGCCAGCCTCTAGCACCATTAGATCGCCGGGGACTAGCTCTTTTGATTCCACCTCTAGGGGGTTGCCGTCCCGCAGCACCCGCACCTTGGAAGAAGCGAGATTTTTGAGGGCTGCTAGCGCTTTTTCAGCTCCACTTTCCTGCACATAGCCCAAGATGCCGTTTAAAATCACGACGAAAAAAATCGCTGCGGCATCCTTTGGAAAGACGAATTCTCCCGTGGACATCGATTCTCGAATGTCCAGCCCAGCAGAAATGACAGCGACAGCGATCAGCATCAACAGCATGATGTTTTTAAACTGATCCCAGAGAATCTCTAGCGGGGTGCGCCCTGATTCTGCCTCCAATTCATTGGGGCCATAGTGCTGTAGCTTGGCCGTCACTTGGTCAGTGGTTAAACCGCAGGTGCGATCGCTCTGGAGCGTCTGGACAGCCCGTTCCGATTTAAGGGTGTGCCAGGCTGGTGCCCCCACAGCAGGAGCAGAGGCAACGTCTGATACAGTAGCCATGAGTTTAATTTTTGAAATGCTTTACTTTATATAGCACTAAATTCTAGTGCTTGAAAAGCCAATCACATACTATTTGTTAGTATTAAGATTAAAAAAATCAATGCTCAGTAACCCGTTTACCCCGCAAAACTTAGTTGGAAGAGGAGTTCAGCTCGACCAAGTCAAGCAAATTCTGGCCCAAGATGGCGACTTACTGATGACTGGCGTACCTGGGAGCGGTCGTCATACACTGATTCGAGCCGCCGCTCAACAGTTAGGAGCGAAGGTACTAGAAATCGACTGCCTGCGAGCCACTAATTCGCAGCGGCTGCTAGAGCTACTGGCAGAAGGGCTGCTCAATGTTTTCATCACCCCAACTGAGTTAGGGCTGATCCAACGCTGGAGCACTGAGCAGCCCTTGGTGCTAGAACAAGCAGGTGGGCGATCGCGCTTAGTCTGGCATTTTTCGGCTGGTTCAGAGTGGAATCTCCTGCAAGCGTTGCTTACCTTGCCGCAAAAAATAGCAGAGTGGCTGAATTGTCGAGTTGTCTTAGTCTTCCAAAATTTTCCCCATATTCAAACTTGGGATCGAGGCGGCAAGTGGGAACATAACCTGCGCCAGGAAATTCAGCAACACAGTCGGGTCAGCTACGCGCTAATTGCCACCGTCCCCCAACCGTGGGTAGATGACAGCAGCTTGCAGGTGATTACCCTCGGCCCACTCGACAACCATGAGCTACAGCCTTGGCTTGAAAGCAGCATGGCAACAGAAGGGCTGCAGTTTGACCCCGATGGGCAAACCTTATTTTTGCACTACGTCCAGGGGCATCTGGGAGAGGCGATCGCCCTAGCTCGGCGGATTTGGCTCGATTGCCGCACCTCAGGCTGCATCGAGATTTTGGCGCATCAGGTGCATCGCAGCACTTTGCTGTTAGTGGAAGACCTGTCATTAACATTTGAATCGCTGATTTTGCTGTTGCCGCCCAGTCAAGTCCGTGTTTTAGAGAGCCTGGCCCTCGACCCAACCGATAGCCCCCATTCCCAAGAGTACATTCGTAAGCATCAACTCTCTAGGGGGGGGAGTCTGCAAGGTGCCCTAGCCAGCCTAGAGCAAAAAGGGCTGGTCTATGGCCCAGAATACAGCTACCGAATTACCCTACCCCTGCTTGCCTTCTGGCTCAAGCACCGGCTGGTCTAAATCCACTCGCCATAGGTGGTTTCCGTCACCAGTTGAAATTGACTGGCGACCAGTTCTAGTCCTTTCGAGGCAGCATGAGCCCCAAACATCCGCATAAAGGTTGGCAGGGCAAGCATTCCGCCTGGAGTCATCCCCGCCACCAATGCCCCAGCCCCGGCCATCAGCAGGCATTCCTGGACGGCTTTCCAAAAATCTTCGTCGGCAGTAGGTGGCGGCTGAATGCTCAAAAAAGCATGAATTGTAGTGCTGCGAGTTTTCAGTCCGGGGAGCAGTCCCTGGTCAATCACCAGCTTGACTTCAGGTAAGCCAGCGAGACTTGCGATCGGAAGTTTGTTAACCATGACATTGCGGTTAGAATTGCTGTTCAAATCAGTTCGACCGGGCGGGCAATCATTCTGGTGGCATCAGGGCGATCGCCGAGGCAGTTGTCGCTTCTGTTGCCCTTTGGTTGGCTTTTGGGCAGAGTTGTTTGAATTTCCTGGCTTCACTTCCTGCTCTGGCTGGATCAACTCAAAGGGCTGCACTTCTTCTGGAGGAGTCGTCGAGGCAGATTTTTGCTTCTGCTCAGTTGTTTCGACGATTTCTTTGCCAAGTTCCGCTCCGACGATTTCCCCCACAATTGCCCCCATCTCTTCTCCGATCAAGGCTCCCGGTGTTCCCAGCAGCACTTCACCGACCACCTCGCCAACCATTGCGCCCACAGCTTCGCCAGTGCTTGCACTGATTGCTTCACCCGTAGCTTCCTCAACCTGTTTTGCAGCTTTGGCGATCGCGGGTTGAGCTGCGGATGGATCAGGCTGGGTAATTTTGGCTGAGTGGACTGACTGATCTTTGGCGTAAAACAGTTTAGAACCTGGATCGTAAATCCAAGCAAGGCTCTGCGGATCGTGGGTTTGAGTCCAAACAACAAAATTCGACAGGGAGCGACGGCGGTTGAGGGCTTGTCCGGTGACACCGAGTCGGCGAGCCAACTCCGCCGTCGTTTTAGGGGGTTCCAGTTGGGCGGATGCAGCATCATCCCAAGGTGAAGGCAACTCAGCCGTTTCGATCACCGCTTTATCCTGACCTGACTCAGCCAAGGAAACTGAAGGTTCGACAGCAATTTGAGGGGCTGGATCAGTTACAGATCCAGTCTCGGTAACAGTCGGTTTAGCAATCGAGGGTAAGGATGGTGGGAGCGACTGCTCTGGTAGGGTCGATAGAGGCACAGGCTCAGGATTGGCTGGGGCAGACTTCAACTGCTGAATCAATTTGGCAAAGCCAGCTTCAAACTCAGCGCTAGAAATCGCTCGATCTTTGTAGCTGATGATGATCGACTGGGCGGCTGGATTGACCCTCACCTCCGTCACAAACTGCAATGACCTCAGCGAATGCTGAAGTTGATCAACAAACCGTTGATCTGTTCGGAGGGCCGGTAATCGACAGCGAATTCGACCAGCGATCGCGTGAACGACTTGATAATCTGTAGCTTCCAATGGTCTTCCTAGAGATAATGCAAGTTATTTGCCTGAACTTTCAATGACAGATGAAGTTATCCTCCACGGGCAGTCATCAGAAAATTTATTGCCCTGTTGCCGCTTGGAACTAACGAAAAAATGGGCCGCCATTAGGGGAGGCAAAACTTAAATTTGTGAATATAAGCTTAACTGATGACGCAGTCCAGAAATGCTGACGCAGTTTGCTGCAACTGCAATGCGTAAATGCATCATCGCCTGATACGCTGAAATTAGCAACCCGTTACTATCATTTCCTATGTTCAACAAAGAAGTCAGAAACGCAGCGCGGATGTTTGCAGGTACAGTGCTTTCTGTTGTCGGTGTGGTCGGGCTAGTGCTTCCCTTGATTCCCGGCATTCCGTTTTTGATCGCCGCTGCTGCTTGCTTTAACGCCATCGAGTCGTAGTCGGTTTTCGTTCAGATTGCCTGCGCTCTCTAAGCTGTTTGGTGATTCAATCGATAGCGATCCTAAATGAGTTTTGGAACAGGGTTTCTGCGGAACCCTGTTCCAGATTGCCTTTGGGGTTTTTGCGAGTCAAATTTAATTGCTATCTGACGGATTGAAGCTGGCACAAAAAACATTAGGAGTGTAGATTAATGAGCCGAATCATCACTTTTTTAGGGGCGGCCGGCAGTCAACAGACGACAGTGGCGATCGCAGTTGCCAAGTGGTTTGTCCAGCAGAACCAATCGGTATTATTTGTTACCCATGCTCCCAATCCCGCCGCAGACTTGCTGCTGGAGACTCCCCTGACTGCCCATCCCCAGACGGTGATACCCGGCCTTGATGCTGTGCAGTTGCAGTCTACAGTTTTGCTAGAAGACGCTTGGAAAGACCTGAAGCACCTGATCGCCCCCTATCTGCCCAACTCGTTTTCCGAGGAGATCTATGCCTTAGAACTGATGATTTTGCCTGGTGTCGATAGCTTGCTGGCCTTTAATGCCCTCCGCCAGTACTACGCCAGCGGTCAGTACGCCGCCGTAATTTATCAGGGGCAGTCCGATTTAGACACCCTGCGGATGATTGGCGTCCCAGAGTCCTTAGACTGGTATTTCCGTCGCTTTCACCAGATGTTTGACAGCTTAGATGTTGGTAAAATTGCTGACTCGCTGGGTGGCCCGATCGCCAGTGCGATTATTAGCGCCAATATTGACAGTCAAAAAATTCGCCAAGGACTTGATCAAGTCCGAGATTGGATTGCCCAAGGGCTAGCAGTTATGAATAACCCAGAGCGCTTGACAGCCTATTTGCTGACGGAGGATGATCCGGCTGCGATCGCCCAAGCCCGCTGGCTCTGGGGCAGTGCTCAGCAAGTTAACCTGAGAGTGAGCGGTGTTTTTGCTGATCAGGCTGCTAGTTACCAGCTTTCAACACTTCTGAAATCAGCGTTTGACCCCCTGGCTATTCATCCCCTGCCACCCCTAAAGCAGGATTGGCAACCCCTACTAGACGCTTTGCCGAACTTTGATCACCTACCGCTGATTCCGCAACCTCTAGCGATCGATTTGATCGAGCGGCAAGTACATGTATTTTTGCCTGGGTTCACCAAGCAGCAAGTCAAGCTGACTCAACTGGGTTCAGCCCTAACCATAGAAGCGGGCAACCAGCGCCGAAACATTGCTTTGCCCCTAGAACTGAGCGGCAAACCGCTGACTGGCGGAAAATTTGAAGAACCTTACCTGGTGATTTCTTTTGACTAGCTGAGGCAGCGGCAATGTATATCCATAATCTTATTCACTCGATCAGAGGAGCCAATCAGGGGAGGCTGACTGGCAGAATATCAATTGCAAAATAAATTTTGCAACAGTCCTCACGGTGATCAATCACAATCGCCTAGGATAGAACCATCAAATTTGCTTAAAACCAACAGATAGCCATGCCCTATCAAGTGGTTCACGCGATCGCGGGTCGGTTGCGGGTGCGGGTGCCTCGTTTGGCGGCGGATCAAGACTTTGCAATCAGGCTTAATCAGTTAGTCTCAGCCCTCGCGTTTGTGACCGAGGTGCGAATTAATTCGGCTGCTCATTCTTTGGCTGTCAGCTATGCTCCTAATCAGAAAATGGCAGCAGCACAAGCAGCCCTTTTTGCCTGTATTAATCAGGCAGAATTTCCTGCGTTAGAACTCATACCCTCAGAGGACTTCAGCGATTCTGATTTAGAGCAGCCAGTTGAGCCAGAATATGAACCTCAGCTCAACACCTGGCCAGATTTGACTCTCCCTGCGATCAGCTTAAGCTTGGCGCTGTTAGCTGCGCCGCTAGAAATTCCGGCTTTGCTGGTTGGGGCTGCGATCGCGGGAGCGGCGATGCCCTGGGTGGTGCGGGCAACGGATAGTTTGGTCACTCACCACCACCCCAACATTGATTTGCTCGACTCGCTCTGGATCGGGCTGCAAGCTGCCCAGGGGCAGTACGTAGCGCCTGCCCTCAAAACAACGCTGGTGGAAGTCCGCCGCAGCCTGCGGTCAGAGTCGCAGCAGCAAAAACGACAAAATCTGTTTAAGGAGCAGGGCGGTTCGGTTTGGGTAGAGCGAAATGGCCAGCATTGTTTTCTACCTGTGGCTGCTGTCCAGGTGGGCGATCAGATCGCTGTCCAGCCGGGAGATTTTATTCCTGTAGATGGGCAAATTTTACAAGGCACAGCCCTGCTCGATACCTCTCACCTGACCGAGACAGCCACCGCGATCGCCTGCTCGACCGGCGATCGGGTTTTTGCCTCCAGCCAAGTCTTGGAGGGTAAGCTGTGGATGTTAGCCGAGCGAACGGGCGAGAGTACCCGCATTGCTTTAGTCGCCAAGTTAATCAAAGCAGCACCGATTCATGACACTGAAATCGGGCATCGCCAAGCCGAGTTTGTCAAAAGCGCGATTCTGCCAACCCTGGGGCTGAGCGGGGTTATTTTTGCTCTCACCGGCAATTTGGGCGCTGCAATTTCCCTTTACCAGCTTGATTTTGGCAGTGGGCTTCAGATTTCAATTCTGACCACTCTTTTTTCCGCCCTCACCTACGCCGCTAGTCAGGGCATCTACATTCGCAGTGCCCGGATTCTGGAGCGCTTAGCCCAAGTCGATACAATTGTCTTTGATTCCAGCAGTTTGCTCATCCCCACTCAGCAAAGATATGAACTACGACCCGAAACTGGTTCTATCCTGGCTAGGTTGCAAGCTCAAAATCTGCAAATTTACTGGACAGTTGACGATGCCGATCTGATTGATCTGGATTTGATTGCGGCTCAGTTAGGGCTTCAACCACAGCAAATTTATTGTGCAGCGGGTCAGCCAGATCAGTTGGTGCACGGACTTCAGCAGCAGGGTAAAACCGTAGCCTTTGTGACTGAGTCCAGCCGCCTAGCCGACTGCCCTGCCGATATTATCGTTACCTTCGCCAGTGAAATCAGCCCGATCGCAGAAAACGCCGATGTCAGCTTGCTCGATCTTAATTTGCAGGGGCTAGAACAGGCGATCGCCATTAGCAAACGAGCGATGGAAGTGGTCTATCAAAACACTGCCATGATCGCGGTGCCAAATTTATTGGTGCAAATTGGCGGTGGGATCTTCCTGGGGCTAAATCCGATCGTGAATGTAATTACGAATAACAGCAGCGCCTTTATTGCGGAATTTCTGCATAGCGCCCGTCCTCTGTTTGAGCCAGAGCAACAGATTGGCAAATCTCAGCCGGCTGCCAACCTGCCTGCACTCAGACAAAGTGAGTTGGCCAAACGCCTCAAAACAACCTCGCAAGCCCTGACTCACTATCGCTCTCAGCCCAATTTTGCCAACTGGAGCCAAGTTAGAGACCCAGACCGCCAAGCTTGGATCTATGAGCCAAAGTCTAGATGGTTCTACGCTATTTCAACCTACGTCAGCAACTTGCTCCTGCCTGAGTCAGGGCAAATCAACAACCAGGTTGCGGCTGAAGCTCATTCAGCAATCTAAATCCTAGTGCCGAACTGTAGGTGAACCGGGCGCTGGCTGCTCTGCAAAATGGCTACCGGCAAGGTCAATGCCTGTGACCAATAGCAGTAAGACAAACGGCCCACTCGCTAGGGCGATCGCCAGTTTGCGAGCATCGAAAATTTCTGGATGCTTAATCATGTTGTTTGTCTCAATCATCTTTTAACGTAAAACGGCAAGACTGGTTCTGAGCAAGGCAGCGAGCTGAGCCATCAATTCGGCGATCGCGGCTGTCACCACCTCGGCCACCAAAACAATCACAACGTCTTTGACAAATCCAACCATCACCTCAGTTACAACTTCAACAATCCAGCGTGTCGCAATCTCAGCGATAAATTCTGCGATCGCTGCAATTAATCCAGACATCATTTTATTACCTAACCTAAATATGTGAGGTCTATGGTCATTAGGTCTACAGTAGACCTCTTGCATAAATCCTGGAAAGCCCCCTAAATCCGCGTCACTTTCCTCAAGTCGGGAAACCCGCCTAGGTCAGTGACTTCCCAATTCTGGGGGACTTCAGATCCTAGTTCCCCCGTTCGGCTGAGCGCCCTTCGGACTTCGGTGTGAGCGGCTCGACTGTGAGCGCTCGCCGAACAGCTCAGTCGAACGCTTGAGCTCAGGCTTCCCAGAGCGTCAGCCGACGGGTCGAAAGCTCACGTCGAAGCTCAAATTTGGGGGGCTAGGGGGGCGAAAGAGGGCTAATAATAATGATTCATGCAAGAGGTCTATTGATCAGACTAGTAAAACTAACCCACAATTGTGACTTCACGGGGAGCTTCTGGCGCTCCGTTGCTGCTAACTTTTTCAGCTTTTGCTTCCGCAATTAAATCTTGGAAAGATTCATTTGCTTCGGCCATGGCCTGTTGGGTTTTATCATAAGCTTCAAAAGCCCAAACCAAACCTGTTTTGGCTGCATTTCTAGCAGATTCCGAGACAGAGTTACCCGTCATGGCGTTCACCGCTCCGATCGCAGGGGCCAACAAAAGGGCACCCACACCGATAGTTAGCGCCGTCACTGGCTCTAGCCCAAGCAATAAGGCTTCAAGTTCCATATTTAACCTCCAAAAAATAAGAATCGAGCATCGACCCAAATGGGTTAGTTAGCCCGCGAGCAGTGCCATCAATCAGCACTGCTCGCGGCATTCTGGGGCGCAATCTCACCTCACACCACTGTTGAATCCATCTGTTTAGACAAGGTTAAGCTGTCGCCTCATTCTCAAGAAAGTCTTGAGCAATAAATGCTGTTGGCTTTTGAAGACGAAGAGCAATACACCCCAAGCTTGCCTGCACAGCAGGAACACAAAATCAGCTCAGACAATTAAAATCCTGGCAAAGGGGTAGCAACAGACTAATAGCACCTGACTACCGGGTTGCGTCTACAGGTATTTGTGGCAAGTATAACTAGGAATAAAAAAACTAATCTAGCTGCCTTAAAGATTTGTCATCTAAATCAATATAAATAAGTGTATTCTGCCCGAAGATAATAAAGCTTGTGAATTAAGCTGACCTAGCGATTCTTCAGTCCTTTGCTTGCGTAAAATAAGATACAAAATCAAGATAATATCTATAACAATTCTAAATGCAATTCAAATCACATCTGTTTTAGGGCAAGGCTTTCAGGCATATTTTTTAATTCATCAATCACGTCGGTTTTCTATAAACAAAATCTTAGAGGCTTTGATATTTTTAATTGTCCGACCTATAATTATTTCCAAGGAACGAGATTTCCTAATCACTGAATTGCTTAAACTCTGGTTTAGCTATGATCAGGTGGCTCAACCAGCGATTTGAAAGACTTTTGCCTAAACGTCTTGATTTTTCGTTGTTCTGATCTGGAGCTTTGCCTGGGCAATTTTGATTCCCTGCTAAGTCTGGCTTGCTGTTCACAAGAGGAGCAAGCCAGGTTTCTTGATCCGATTTAGCTGCTGATCAGGTATTGTGAAACCCTTATCCAACGATTCAGAATATAGCTCCTCTGCCCGCTCGCTCAGGCAAGTTCGAGCTGAGCTTAAGTATTAGACCTGTTGCTTAATAAGCCACAAAAAGCCATGAAAACCAAGCAGAGCAATCATTCCAGGCGATTTTCATGATCAATGGCTGCAAGCTAGTGACGATAAGGGTTTCGGCGATTTTTTGCGTTATAAAGCAACAGGTCTATTGATTTAAAGATTTCGCAAGCGTTTGAAGCAGCCGTGTTCTTAGCTCAAATTTTGCCCAATTCCAACGGAGTACATATGGCACACCTATTTTCCTCACTTTTACTTTCTCTAGCTTCTAATGTCGATAACTTTGCGGTCGGAATTGCCTATGGCGTGAAGCGCCTGCGGATTAGTCTCCTTAGCAATTTGCTGATTGCGTTGATTTCTGGAGTCGGGACGCTGCTGTCGATGTCGGTTGGGGATGTAATTAGTAGCTACTTACCCAATCCGGTGGCCAATGGGCTTGGCAGTGCTGTTCTAGTGGCGATCGGACTGTGGGGCATTTGGGAAACCTGGAAGATTGAGAAAAAAAGAAAGCGGAAAGCTGCCTTGCGATCGCGGGAAATATCGCGATCACCTGTGGCTGCTGGCAGCTATCAATTTGCGTCTGAGGGGTACTCTGGTGAAGTTGGTTACAGCCAGCCCCGCTCAGGGCTTGAAGAGTTCGCCTATGAAGGATTCGTCGATCGCCCAGAAAAAGCCGATACTGATCGCTCAGGTCATATCGGCCCCAAAGAAGCGATCGCCCTTTCCTTTGGCCTCGCCATCAATAACCTGAGTAGTGGGGTCGGAGCAGGAATTTCTAATTTAAATGTGACTTTGACCGCAATCCTGACCTTTGCGGTCAGCGCGCTGGCGATCGCAGTTGGTTTTGTCCTCGGCAAGCGGTTTAGCGCCAAGATGACTGGGCTCTGGCCAGGCATGGTATCTGGTTTACTTATCGTTTTACTAGGGCTATACGAATACCTGATTCCTTAGCAAAGCAGGTAGACAATCCTAGATTGTCTACCTGCTTTGTTGCTATTGCCCCCCAAAACTAATCGCTACGCTACGTTTTCTCACAACAGGCAAAGGGGCGGTCGGGCTGAGGCAACAAGTCATGCACATTGCTGTAGCTGCTGAAATAATCTTGCAGCGCTAAAGCTGAATCGCCTAAAAATTCTAGCCACTCATACTGGTAAGAGCGACTAGGATTTGCTTCTTGAGTAAACAGCGGCAACATCGGAATCGCAATCAGGAGCGAAACGCTTTCCTCTCCAGCTCGGTTTTTCCCCTCTAACCGGACAGCCGCAATATAGTTCGTATTAATCACGACATTCTCTACTTTTATGAATGCCATAGGTTTGTTAACTCCGAATAAAAGGTGGACGGCGTGCTCAAACACAGTTGAAGCGGCAGCAGCTTGATAACCCCCAAACGCTGAACTCTTTCTAATTTTTAATAAGCTGAACTTATTAATTAAGGGTATTATAGGTGACCTGACCCAGCCGACTGAAGCCCCTTTACTTCCGTTCTACTTAAGTCAACTTAATGGGAACTAATCAATGATAAACTAATTTGCCATAAATTTTATCCATAACATATGGCCAAAGCCTTGACAGATAAGGGGTGCGCTGCCAGCTTAGTTTGAGCAAAGCTCGGACAATCAGTCGTTCAGACAGCCATTAGACTTATTTATCATTCAGCCTGGTAGTCTTCTATGAATTCCTAACCATTAGAGTCAAACTACTGCCTGGAGTTAGTCATAGAGGGCGACTTTCTCGGCTTGTTTGCCTGTCCATTTTTGCCAGCGGGCGATCGCTTGGTCAACCCGTTGCAGGTCTTGATCGCCGGTAAAGCAAACTCGACCCATTTTTTCGCAGGCAATCAGCACTTCTCCGTAGCCAATCGCAGAGTGAATCACAAAGTTACCTGGCTTTGTATACAGGCTAATCAAATAAGCAACAACGCTTTCAATCCCCTCAATTTCTAGCGCTTGGTCAGGTTTCGCCAGGGTGTGGCGGGAAAAGACGGCTAGATAAATACCTCTGAGTAAGATTTCAAACTGAAAGGGCATCCGATCGCGAGTGCAGAACTGATGCACCTGCCCTTCTGGGCACAGCACAGCCACAACTCGCGCTTGATCAATCAGGTAATCATGCTGCCAAGTCGAACTGGGAGTTGCGATCGCCAACGCAGCATCGGAGGGCAATCGGTCAATAAATGCCTGGCTGCTCGGATCACCACAGTAAATCGAATGTCGCCCTAATAGCCAGTCATCGCCAATCTGACTACTAAGCAAGAGGGCGGCAGGCTCAGGCTGGCGCTGCTCAGTCCGTTGAATTTGCTTGGCGGCTTGTTTGGCTTCCCGCTCAGCCGTCGTATGGTAGAGGGCCAATAATTGCAATTCCGTTTGCTTCTGCTGAGCTTCTGCCGCCTGCTGACTTTCAGTCTGATTTTGCCTGTTTTCGATCGCCTTGGGCTGGCGCTCTGGCTTGCCAGCTCTGGCAATTTTGAGCAGAGCAGTGGGGCTTTTAGCGATCGGTGTGCCCTTGATCTTGGCTTTGACTTCCGGGGCAATATCCCTGGCGATTTGTTTACCCTGCTGGAAGGTGCGATCGGTATAGCCTGCCTCTTTGGCTAATTCTAGGGTGGTTTTGATTGCCCGCGAAACGATTTCGCCACCTCTGCGGCGATATTGATTATCGCCTGCCTTGGCCCGCAGACCCATCCGCTCCAAAATCTGATCGCGCTCTAACCACAGTTCAGACCGCTCTAGGGCTTCTAGCTCATTCCGAATCAGGTTTTCATCAATTTCGGCTAGCCGAGCTTGGTCTTGGTTTTGGTAGTCAACAATTTTACATTCAATTTCGGTAAACCCTAATAGCTTGCAGGCGGTCAGCCGGTGCAGTCCTGCCACTAAATTAAAGTGCTGATCAAGCGTGACCGGATTCAGCAGCCCATTTGCTTGAATGGACTCCATCAGTTCGGTTACTTTTTGATCTTTGAGGGGGCGTCTATTCAGCCCAACACCCACCTTGTTAATCGATACAAGCGTCATAGCTACTTATTCTGTTCTTCAACAGGCGACTGCTTAGTTATTTGAAATTTGAACCTAAATGATTTAAAACGCTCTATCTATTTCATATATATAGCATTACGAGATTTAATACCAGCGCTTAATCTCAAGCTTGCTGATGGTTGGAACCCAGTTGGGGTAACAATTATTATTTTCGCACGCCTTTAGAAATCCAATCCTAGCGGTTAGAGCCAGATTGCCTTTGGATTGAAAACTCAATGCTCAAGTCAAGGGTGAAGAGAGTATACTTGCCTAGTACAAGCCGCAAAATCTGGCTGTTGACTGAGTTCAATTAGCAGTCTTAACTTCAACCAGTTCGTTTATTTATGATCCCTGGCTGTCATTTACAGCTCAGTCGTGTCACCCAATTTATAAAGATCCCTCATCTGAGGGAATCAGTGATTGCAGGCTTTTGCCAAGATTGTGATCAGCTAATTAATACAATTTTGAAATTCAAACCATAAAAATTTTATGCCACCTAAATCTAGCCCGCCTCAAACCTCTGAACGCCCAGAATCAACCACAGAGCAGCAGCTTGAAAGCTTGGGCTGTCAGCTTGTCCATCAAACCAGTCAGCGGTGGCGAATTCTAATTCCTCAGCTTTTGCAGGATATTGAGTATGTAAATCGGCTGCATTGGTTGATTGGGGAGCTAGATTTTGTGATCAGTTTTCGGATCAACCCCTTGGCTCGCTCGATTGTGATTGACTACAAAGAGGGGGCAACTAGCCGACCAGACCTGCAAGAATCGGTCTGGGTTGTGATTCTGCGCGCCAGAACTGTGCCAGCTCCCAGCGAGAGCTTACCGTTCACGGAAACCAGACCTGAGATCAACTGGCTAGAGCGAATGGGACTGCCCGTGCTGAGCTTGGGCTTGGCCCTATTGGCCCAACAGCTACTGCCGATTCCAGCCCTACTGGTGGGGGGGCTGGTCGTGGCGGCAGCAGTCCCTTTTGTGACCCGGATGATCCAACTGACGATCGATGAGCGGCGTTTGGATGCGGATGTGCTGGATGTGCTATGGCTGACAATGTATACCCTAAAGGGAGATTTCGTCGCCCCAGCCCTGATGATTAACCTGATGGAATCAGGCGAAGCCCTGCGAGACTTGACAGCCCGCACGAATGAACGGCAAGCCCTAGACTTGTTCAATCGGGTTGAACAATTTGCCCGGATCGAACGGGATGGGCAGGAGTTTCAGGTGCCTCTGCTAGAGGTGCAAATTGGCGATCGGGTCGTGGTGTACCCCGGTGAAACGATTCCAGTCAGCGGGCGAATTCTGCGCGGGACGGCCTTGGTGGATGAACACAAGCTGACCGGCGAATCAACGCTGGTGTCGCGATCGGAAGGTCAGGTTGCCCAAGCCTCCACCCTAGTATTGGAAGGCAAGCTGTGCATTTTAACTAAGCGCGTTGGTAAAAACACTCGCATGGGCATCACCCTAGAGTTGATGCGCTCTGCTCCTGTGC
This sequence comes from Aphanocapsa sp. GSE-SYN-MK-11-07L, assembly GCA_019359715.1. Taxonomy (GTDB): domain Bacteria; phylum Cyanobacteriota; class Cyanobacteriia; order Thermosynechococcales; family Thermosynechococcaceae; genus JAHHGS01. The sequence goes on from JAHHGS010000134.1 coordinate 18,685, forward strand.
ATGACACGCGGATTGAAGATTATTCGGCTCAAATTGCCAATGCAGCGATCGCTCCTAGTATTGCCTTGGGGGGCGCCATCTTCGCCTTTACAGGGGACATATCGCGGGCTCTTGCCCCTTTGCACCTCGATTTTAGTCATGGGATTCGCCTGGCTGTTCCCACCACAATTCTGTCAGCGCTGACCTATGCCGCCCGCCAGGGAGTATACATTCGGAGTGGGCGGGCCCTAGAAATGCTGTCGCGGGTGGACACGCTGATCTTCGATAAAACAGGCACAATGACCCAAGGCAACGCAGAAGTTGTGGCAGTTTTAGCCGCACAGCCGCAGATCTTGCCCACTTCAGTCCTTGCCCTCGCAGCCTCCCTAGAGCGCGAAAGCACCTATCGCGAAAGCATTCATCCCGTTGCCAGTGCGATTTTACGCTATGCTGCCGCTAACGATGTTCAGCTCCAGACCTGTGAAGTTTGGGATTACCGCATTGGGATGGGGATTATTGCCCAGATCAACGGAGAGCGAGTTTTAGCCGGCAGCAGTCGGTTGATGCAGCAGGAGGGGATTGACTTAGCTGCCTTAGATCAGCAGTATCCCGACCTCAGAACCAGGATTGAGTCCTTGGTTTACGTCGCTCAGGCCGGAGAGCTGCTGGGGGTAATTTTGTATACTGACCCGCTGCGCCCAGAAGTGCCAGCGGTGATTCAAACTTTGCAAGCCAAACATATTGGTACTTACATGCTAACGGGCGACAACCCGCGCGTGGCTCGCAATGTCTCACGCCAGCTAGGGATTGACCCCAGCCATGTTTATGCCGATGTGCTGCCGCAGGGAAAAGTTGAAGTGATTTATCAACTGCGGGAGCAGGGTAAAACCATTGCCTTTATTGGCGAAGGCATCAACGATGCGGCGGGCTTAGCCCATGCTGATGTTTCGTTCTCGATCGCCAGCGGTAACGATATGGCCAGAGAAACAGCAGACGTGCTGTTGTTAGACGACGACTTGCAGGGAATTCTACAAGCGATGGAAATTGCCAAGCGGGCAATGGAGATTGTTTACCAAAATACGGCGATCGTCGCGGTTCCTAATATTGGTGTCGTTTTAGCCAGCATTGTGTTCGCCCTCGATCCGATTTTAGGCGTGATCATCAGCAACGGCTCGATGATTGCTGCCGAACTGAACGGTTTTCGTCCCCTGTTTGAGCCGGGGGAGATGCCAATCCCTAAATCTTCCCCGGCGACAACTTCACCCCCAGCTCATCCCGCAGGAGAACCTCAGCCCAGATTGAGTCCGGCTTTCAGTTAGAGTATCGGCAATGCCTGACTCAAATTTAGTCGAAGTTTAGTCCAGCCGTCCGTGGGATACTGGGAGAACAGACTGCTCTTTCGCTGCCCCATGCTTGGAGAGAAAGGCGATGCCTGAATGCCCTGTCTGCCGAACTGAATACCCTAAACATCAGATAGAGTTCTGTAAAGTTTGTGGTTGGGACTTACAGCCCTATTCCTTTGTGACTGGTCTGATTCCAGAAGTAATCGAAAAAGAAAAAATTAGGTTGGACTGGGCTAAGAAAATCTGGACGTTAGCACAGCAGCGGCAACAGCAGTTGGCTCAGCTAGACCAACAGTTTAAACCAGCAGAACCCACAGCCTTGACTGTGCCGCCAGCCAACCCAGATATCAAGCCAGCCCTTTTCGTTACCACTGCTAACGCTGAGACAGATCAAGGTAAGAGAGCGCAAATCAATCCCACGAACCCAACCGATCTCAGCCATAGTCCTGCTCAGCCGCCCCTCTCCACTCCGTTACCTAAACCCTTAAAACCCAAGCCCGCTAGCGCTCTGCCTCTTACCCTAGAGCAGCTAGATGCAGTCGAACAGAAGGCTCCAGAACCCTCGCTGACTCAAGCATCAGCAGCTAGTTCAACTCAATTCCCAACTGATCTGAACTCCCAGCTAGAGTCAGTCTTAGAATTAGAGCGATCGCAGCTAGATCAGCCGTTGGTGAAAATTTTAAGCCCTAACCCAGAGGAATTTTCCTTTTCGGTATTGACGGTTGATGACCAAGGGCAGACCCTCAGTCGCGAAACCCATCAGGCCCTTTGTTTTTCGGAAGTCTTAGATCAGATAGTTAGGCTAGAACTGGTTTCGATTCCTGGGGGGTGTTTCACGATGGGGTCGCCCCCAGACGAGTTCGAGCGAGATACCAATGAGCAACTTCAGAGTAATGTTTGCCTGCCCCCATTTTGGCTCGGCAAATTTCCGATCACGCAAGCCCAGTGGCGAGTTGTGGCGGAATTACCCCGCGTCAACCGTCTGCTCAACCCTCACCCTGCCAGCTTTGAGGGGGAAAATCGGCCAGTTGAACAAGTGACTTGGAATGATGCGATCGAATTTTGCGATCGGCTGGCCCACTTCACTAATCGACCTTATCGTTTACCGACCGAAGTGGAGTGGGAATACGCCTGTCGCGCTGGCACCACAACTTCCTTTCATTTTGGTGAAACCCTAACCTCGAAGCTGGCGAATTATGATGGCAAGTATACCTATCGCTTGGAGCCACCTGGAGACTATCGGGAAGGAACAACGCCCGTCGGCTTGTTTACAGTGGCTAATGGCTTTGGCTTGTGTGACATGCACGGCAATGTCTGGGAATGGTGCGCTGATGCCTGGATCGATAACCGAGCCACCGCCCCGATCGCCGGTCAAGGATTAGATCATGCAGAACGTTTGTTACGGGGGGGAGCTTGGTACTGTCTGCCAGGGCTGTGTCGATCGGCTCAGCGCCATTGGAATCAGACTAACTATGGCGGCAGTGGGATTGGTTTTCGAGTCGCTTGCTCTGATCTGTTTTAGATTGCCAATATCATCAAGAATTGCTATAGAAAAATACAAAATCAATTATAAAAATACAAATTACTGTGACTTTTCCAAAATCCTGGCTCAATTGATTGAAAAATCTCAGCAGTCGTGGGTAGAATTAGAAAACATTAAAGTCAATTTGGCGACATCGCCTGTTCTGAATTACAAACTAAGATCAATTGTAAAAATGAAGTTTTTGAGAAAGCTTATTTTTACAGCATCCCTGTGCCAAAACCAGCTTGAACCGCGATCATGTGCTTTTATATTGTTATTCTTCTACCACAGCAAGTAACTTTCCAATCTGGAACTTGCTGATGACTGGCTTGGGTTTTATGACTTGTTTAGGAGCGCGCTCGCAACCAATAAAACTGGGTTAAATTAAACTGAATTCAAGATTAGATTCTAGATCAATGAAGTATTTTTGAGATTTTTCTATGATTTTCGGTTTTTTCTCACTGACATTAAAAAATTTGGTCTGGAGTCAGATTTATTTTCTTGATTGAGCCAATCAGCATTTTTAATTTCTCTAGATTGCTCAAGATTTCAACATCACTCGTGGGGATTAAAGTGTCTAAACAGGTAGAACAATTTCATCAAATGGTCTTAGTCAACCAGACTCTGAAAGAGCAGCTCAAAGCAACCAGCAATGCCGAAAGTTTTTTTAGACTGGCTGTATTTCTTGGACAGCAAAACGGCTATAGCTTTACTCACAAAGAGGTTGAGGCTTACGTCAATCAAAATCTTTTGACAATTATGCGACAGTTTTCCTAAGCAGAAATCTGAACCAGTCTGCTCAGGGCTGTTAATGATCAAAGCTAGAACAACGGTCAGCGTCAGGATTTTTTTGGTGGCGATCGCCACTGATTACTTTGCTGCAAAAATCTGCTTTCTCAACCACGGATTTACCTTAAATCAATCCAGTTATGAATGATAAGGATATCTTAATTAGCCAATCAGAAAAGAATAAAATCAAGTTTAGTAAATCTTTGATTGCATCGTTTCAATTTTACTGCTAACTTTAAGTTAGCTCAGCTTAGATTTATGATCTTTTGGACTTATAACCTTAAAGTTATATCTCTCAGCATAGAGACTTAATTAGATGTAAGTCTTCTGCATATCTTCAATTGGGTCACTTGACCTAATTGTGTCAGAGCTTAGCCGAAAAAATCTAAAATCGATGGGGACTAAATCGGGTATTTATTGCAAAGCTTAAAGGCTTTAGGCTTTGCGATCTTTGCCATTTAGGATCTTAGAAGTACAATCGCCTGTTGAAGGGGGTTGGCTTTGGCATCGCTTCCTTAATGTGTGGTGAAGAAACTCACGGATAGCTGCTTTAGCTTAAACAGTACTTGCCCTGTTTACTCCACGCTTAATTGTTGCTATTGTTGCAGGTTTGCTCTGAACACTTTATATCAACGAAAGAGTTAGACCACCCTCCCAATCACTCCATTCCTATTCATCCATAACTCAGGAGAGCATCATGGTCGTTACAGTCCCAACTGAAGCCCAAACCATCTCTGAAATCTTTGTGACGAGACCTGTTGAAGTGTGCCCTGAGAATATTCACTATCAAGTTATGCATTGGATGCCAGGGCGGTTTCGACTGCGGATTCCTCGCTTAGCTGAAGATACTGACTACGCCAATCGGCTGCAATACCTGGTCAGCTCCCTGGGGTTTGTCAACAGCATCCGAGTTAATCCAGCCGCTTGCTCTCTTGTGATCGATTACAAGCACGAGGCCAGCGCTGTGGCGATCGCCACGGTTCAAGAAGGGCTATTCACCTCGATTCAAAAGGCTCCCAGCGTTGATTTACCGATTGGTTGGACACCTGATAGCAGCGAAGAAAAGAAAGCAAATAACGAGGTTGACTGGGTGGAGCGGCTGGGCTTTCCGGTTGCCGGTCTAGTGCTGAGTTTGGCGGCAATGGCTGGGGCACCGATTCCACCCCTGCTGATTGGGGCGGTTGTGATTGTCGGTGCGATTCCAGTTTATCAGCGGGCCTGGGACGCCATTCAACAGGAGCGGCAACTGACGATCGACTTTTTGGATGGTTTGGCTCTGACGCTGCATACTGCTACCGGGCATTTTTTCGCTCCCTCCTTTATGTTGGGCTTGGTGGAAGGCGGCGAAGCCATCCGCGATATGACGGCGCGAGGCAGTGAACGGGCTTCTCTCGATTTGCTGGATTGCTTGAGTAAAACGGCATTTGTGATCCGTGATGGTCAGGTTGTTGAAATTCCGACCCAGGATGTAATTATGGGTGATCATGTTGTCGTCTATCCCGGCGACCAAATTCCCGTCGATGGCGTGGTGCTAGACGGCACAGGCATCATTGACCAGTGCAAGCTGACGGGTGAATCTGTGCCTGTTACCCGCTCTGTGGGTGACGAAGCCTTTGCTTCTACCCTGTTAGTCGATGGCACACTGACGATTCTGTCCGAGCGATGCGGCAACAATACTCGGGCCGGGGTGATTGTTAATCTGATGCAGGCAGCCCCCGTCCATGACACACGGGTAGAAAACTATGCCGCAGCAGTGGCTAATCAAATGGTGATTCCAACCCTGCTGATTGGAGCCGGGGTGGGTATCTTCAGCGGTAACTTAAATCGAGCGATCGCCCTCTTAACCCTAGATTTTGGCACGGGGATTCGAGTTTCTGTTCCCACCACGATTTTATCTGTTCTCACCTATGCGGCTCGCAATGGGGTGCTGATTCGCAGCGGGCGGGCGATTGAAATCCTGTCCAAAATTGACACCGTCGTTTGCGATAAAACGGGGACTCTAACGATTGGACATGCGGGGGTAAACGACATTGATCTGATGGAAACCCGTTTCTCCAAGCATCAAATCCTCTGCTATGCGGCGAGTGCCGAGAAGGGGCTGACCCACCCGATCGCTGAGGCGATCGTGCATCACGCCAAAGACGAAGGCGTTGCCCTCAAGGACTGCCAAGAGTGGGAATATAAAGTTGGTTTGGGAGCCTTTGCCAAGATTGATGGGATGACGATCTGTGTCGGTAGCCCCCGCTTCATGAAACAGGAAAACGTCGATCTGGAAGCTTACGATATCCGTTATCCTGATGCCAAATCTGGCGGGCAATCTTTGGTTTATATAGCAGGTGATGGCAAACTGCTGGGCGTGATTCGCTACAGTGATCCACCCCGCGCCGAAAGTAAGGAAGTGATTCAAGAACTGAAGCGGATGGGGATTACGACCCACATGCTGACTGGCGATGTAACGCGAGTTGCCGACTCGATCGCCAATAACCTCGGCATTGACCCGAAAAATGTGACTGCCGAAGCGTTCCCAGAGAAAAAAGTAGAAGTGGTAAAAGAAGTCCACGATCGGGGACGAACAGTCGCCTTCTGCGGCGATGGCATTAATGACTCAGCCGCTTTGGCTTACGCCGATGTTTCAATTTCCTTTGCCGGTGCGACGGATATCGCTCGTGAAACAGCCGATGTCGTGCTGATGGAAGACGATCTGCGCGGACTGATCATGGCCGTCAAGTGCGCCCGCCAAGCAATGGATATCATTACCCAGAACACTTTAATTGTGGCAGTTCCTAACCTAGGGGCGCTAATTTCTGGTATCTTCTTTGCCCTCGATCCAATCTTGGCAGTGGTGATCAACAACGGCACTGCTATTTTGGCCGAACTGAACGGGTTGCGTCCACTGATTGGGCCAGGAGATGCTCCGACCTTGGGGCATACCCTCAGCCCCGCAGAAATTGCTGAAGAAGACAAGCGCCTGCACGAAGAACATGAGTCTACCCCTAATCGTCATCATGCTACCTTTAATGGTCACCGCCATGAGTTTGAAGTCGAAGTGGTGCTGGTTCCTGCCTCTGCTCCAATTGCCTCACCCATCACCAATCAGCATCTTGCTCCGGCCATCACAGTAGAGTCAAATGGGCATAGTTCTGAACTGAATCTACAGCCCCAAAACAATCTGGTTCCGCTCAAACAGGGCGATTTAGCCAAGCGGTTGGGCTTACCAACCCAAGCCCTGACTCATCATCGAGTCAAACCTGAGTTTGTTGAGTGGAGCATGAGGAAAGACCCAGAAGGGATTGCTTGGACATATGAACCCCTTTCTAAGTTCTTTTGCCCCGCCGATCTAACAGCCAACGAGTCTCAGGAGCTAGAGGTTAATAATCAGAACGGCTATCCAAAAACCTTCGTGACTTTGAATCAGTAAGGGTTGAGTCTAGGGGCAGATCAGCATCTGCCCCTGACTTTAGTTTCAGACATGATAGGGGACTGCGATATGTCAATACCGTTGGAGTCTAAATCTCAACTTTCAGAGAGAGAGCTACTTGAGCGAATCGCACTCGCACGGGCCATGTCTCGCAAGGACGCCTTCCTGCTGCAAATGCTGATCTTTGTGCCGATTTGCCTGACCCTAGACTGGTTTCACGCGGCACCCATTGTTGTTTTTATTACAGCCGGGCTGTCCATTATTCCCTTAGCTGCCTGGATTGCTAACTTTACAGAGGCGATCGCAACGGTAATTGGCCCCTCTTTTGGCGGCTTATTGAACGCCACGTTTGGCAACGCAACTGAGTTGGTCGTTTCAATTGTCGCTCTCCGGGCAGGCTTGGTCGATGTCGTCAAAGCCAGCTTAGCAGGTTCTATTATTACCAATTTGCTAGTGGGGTTGGGAATCTCGTTTTTCTTGCATGGCTTACGCTTCCGGCAACCCGACATAGAGTTGAGTCCCAACCGGGCAAATGTCTCTCGATTGAACGCTGGTTCCCTCAACCTGGCCGTAATTTTCCTCCTCACTCCAGCCGCGATTCAATTTACGTCTAGAACTTTAGATGTCGAGATCCAGCATAACCGTCTCTCTTACGTTGGGTCTGGACTCTTGCTAGTCTTCTATCTCTTGATGCTGCTGTTTTCGATGAAAACCCATCGGCATATGTTTGAGCTAGCCGAAGATCCGGAACCTGAAAGCTATGGCAGTCAAGCAAGGGGCGAAAATTACAGACTATGGCCGAATGTCGGATTACTGCTCGGCACAACAATTGTGCTGGTGTTTGTATCTGAAGTATTGGTGGATAGTCTACAAGAATCAGTTTCTGTCTTAGGATTGACCAGCCTATTTATGGGCGTGGTCATTATTCCCTTATTCGGGGCAGCGGTTGAGTACATTACCTGTGGGATCTGCGCCCTTAAGAATAAAGTTGATCTGGCGGTTTCAGTCGCCATGGGATCGAGCTTACAAATCGCCATGTTCGTTGCTCCAGTCTTAGTTTTGGCAGGTTGGTTGATGGAACAACCGATGAACCTAGTCTTCAATACCTTTTCGGTTTTAGGTGTAGGAATTGCTGTCGTCATGACTAATTCTGTCAGCACTGATGGTCGGCATAACTGGCTAGAGGGCGTACTGTTATTAATGACCTACGCCCTTCTAGGAACAGCTTTCTATTTACACCCGTAACAGCAGACATTCCGCTGCTAGCTTGAGAGGTCGATTTGACCGAAGTTATTATTCCTACTTATGGACTATTGAGGGAAAAATGACTCCTGGTTGATTCGGCATCCACTGGGGGTACTTTTGCATGATTCGGGAGTATAAGTTTGAATTGAGCCATTCGGCTAGCCAGACCTGGAGGTTCGGCCAAGGCTGCTGGCTGAACCAGTCTGAGTCAGCTAACGCAAACTGACGGACAAAAGGAGCGATCGCCATATCCGCTAAAGCAGCCTGATTACCAAATAAATAGGTTGTTGTCCTAAGTTGAGCATTAAGCTGCTCCAGATATACCGCCCCCTCAGCGCGGTGAACTTGGGCCTCAACCCCTGGGTAACGCACCGCATATTTATAGCGGTCTAGATGATACTTGAAGCCTTGATCAAACTGGGCAATCAGCGTCAGCATTTGATCTAACGAGCCTTGCTCTGGCACAAGCCAACCTGCTGGGTCATGTTGCTCCAGCGCCCATCGCATAATGTCGAGGCTTTCGTCTAAGACGTTGCCCTCCCGATCGATCAAGACGGGCACCGTTCCCTTGGGCGAAGCCGCCAGCATTGCTTGGGGCTTGTCGCGCAGGGCAACTTCTCGCAATTCACAGACCTGTCCACTCACGGCCAAAGCCAGCCGCGATCGCATCGCATAAGGGCAGCGCCGAAACGAATACAGGATCGGATACTCAAACTTCGGTGGCATTGGGGGGGTCTTCGGCGTAAAAACGGCTCCGACGTGAGCTTGGTTGCGGGCATGAGCCAGTTCAACCTGTCGCTGTCGCTCCGCCAACGCCTGCTGTTTAGCGGCAGTGTTGCGGCCATAACAGTCGGGACAGCTCACCCCAGGCACAAACAGCTCGGACGCCTTGGCGGCTGGACTAATTGGACGGCGGCAGGCGCGGCAGAGTTGATATTGCCCTGGCTGCAAGCGATGACCGACACTAACCCGTTCATCAAAGACAAAGCATTCTCCCTCCCAGAGGCTAGCTGCTTCCGGCACCGTTTCCAGATAGCTTAAGATGCCGCCCTCCAGATGATAGACCTGCTCAAACCCTTCCTGGCGCAAAAAGGCGGTCGATTTTTCGCAGCGAATGCCGCCGGTACAAAACATGGCAATCTTCGGTTTTTGCCGCAATACGGCTGCTTGCCGCAGCCAATCTGGCAATTCAGAGAAGGATTTTGTGTTTGGATTAATCGCTCCTTTAAAGGTGCCGATCTCAACCTCATAGTCATTCCGAACATCAATCACCACAACATCTGGATCGGATAAAAGCGTATTCCAGTCTGCCGACTTGACATACTGCCCCACAATTTGGGTTGGATCAATGCCAGGCACTCCCATCGAGACAATTTCTTGCTTCAGCCGCACCTTGATCCGATAGAAAGGCTGTTGACTAGCGGAAGATTCCTTGTGGACTAAATCTGCTAGGCGCGAGTCTCGCCGCAGCCAAGCCAGCACTTGATAGACCTGCTCAGGTGTCCCTGCGATCGTCCCGTTAATTCCTTCCTCGGCCAACAAGATTGTGCCTTTAACACTGTTGGCTTGGCAGCAGGCTAACAGGGGCGCTTGCAGACCCGCAAAGTCAGGCAGATTGACAAACTTATACAGGGTAGCCGTTAGGAAAGCAGACATAGCAACGAGAAAAGCATTCCAAATTATGGTAGCCGATAGCAGAATGTTCTGACCTTGAACCAGGCAGGTAGTGCAGTTGTCCGGCAGCGGTGGGGCTGACGGTGCCGACCAGGGGCTGGTGGGTTTGGGCATCCAGCAGGGCGGCTTCAAAGGCATCTCCAGGGGCGAGGTCGCTGGCATCGAGGTCGATGCCGGTGAGGGTGAACTGGAGGGATCTGGCTCCTTCCGGGATGATGAAGGTTTGTTTGA
>JAHHGS010000135.1 GCA_019359715.1 Aphanocapsa sp. GSE-SYN-MK-11-07L
AAAACATGGTCGGATGGCTAAAAGTATTTTTCGATTTGGTCTAGACTTCCCTCGCAATACCTTCTTTGACCTCAAACTCAATGCTGATGCCTTCTCCAAGGCTCTTAGCTTTTTGTCCTGTACTTAGCTCTCTCCCATAAGATAGAGGTTAATAAACTAGAGCTTAAAAGAATTCAGCTCATATTTTGACAATCCTGTCAATCGATGTAAAACCGATATTTCCAATGGTAGATAGAGAATCAAAACCTAAGATAGAAGAATTAAGGCAGTCAACGTAAGGATTGATAGCGTAAGAACTTATTGCCTAGTTTTACGACAAAAGTTCTCCATTCAACTCCGCCAAAGATCTTGGAAACCCCTTACTTTCACTAATTTTTGGACACTCTCAGCCGTCCGTTGATTTTTCTGCTCACTTTATGTCGGGGGGAAAGGCTTGGGAATTAAGGGTATTTCCAATCTGATCAGCTCCGAATCCGCTTAGATACCCCGACAGGGAGGAGAGGACGATGGCAAACATTCGTGTAGTCTTGATTGAGGATCATGATCTAACTCGGATTGGACTAGAGAAGGCTCTACAGCGTTATCCTGAAGTGGAAGTAGTGAGTGAAGCAACAAATGGAATTGAAGGGCTAAGAATGCTGCATGATTTGCAGCCTGACGTGGCGATTGTTGATATTGGCCTACCGGGTATTACAGGGATTGAGTTGACTCGCAGATTTAAACAGTCTTTGGCCACCTCGAAAGTACCAAGTCAAAGTAAAACTAAATTTATAATGTTGACGCTGCAAGATAACGAAGACTCAGTCTTGGCAGCTTTTGCAGCCGGAGCAGATTCTTACTGTATGAAAGATATCTCTCTAGATAAATTGTATGAGGTTTTAAAAATTACCCATCAGGGAAACAATTGGATTGATCCGTTGATCGCACAAATTATTTTGCGCCATGTTCAACAAACACAGCAAAAAGCTCTCCGAGAGAATGAACGGATCTTAATCCAGAGACTGAGCGGTGACCGTGAAAAAATGATTGCAGATCATCCACTTACAGAACGAGAAATAGAGGTTCTTCAATTAATTGTTAAAGGGTATAGCAATGCCAAAATGGCAGAACAACTTTATGTTACTTTAGGCACAGTTAAAACTCACGTCCGCAATATTCTGAATAAACTTAGTGTGGACGATCGCACTCAAGCTGCTGTCCTTGCTCTACGTTCAGGGCTAGTTGCTTGAGAAATCGAGTTCAAATTCATTCCGGTTTTCAACCACGATTCTTGATCTTGTCAGTTTGACCACCAATCTCCTGCCAATATTGTTTAGTTCCTTAGATCCTCCATGAAGCCATTGTCTTTCATGAATCAAAATCGAACTGTAAAGGTCTTAGTGGTTGACGATGCCGTTGATAATCAAGATTTAATTCAGGCTATTTTGAAAGATGAAGGTTATCAGATCAGCGTCGCAAGTGGCGGCAAAGAAGCGCTAGCAAAAATCGAAGCATCACCGCCTGACCTGGTTTTACTTGATGTGATGATGCCTGAAATGAATGGGTTTGAAGTCACTCAACGAATCTGCGTAAACCCCAATTTACCCTATATTCCAATCTTGTTGATCACAGCCTATGATCAACTGAGTGTCGCCAGTGGATTGAATGCTGGCGCTGATGATTTTATTTGCAAACCTTTTGATCCTGAAGAGTTAATGGCGCGAGTGCGATCGCTGCTGAGACTAAAATTTAGCATTGATGACCGCGATAAAATTGCTCGTCAACGAGAAGATTTTGTTTCTCGCCTCACTCACGATTTACGAATCCCATTAATTGCGTCCGATCGGGTTCTATCATTGCTGAATGAGGGTGCTTTAGGGGAACTTTCACAACCTGTCCATCAAGTCATTGGCACAATGGCTCGCAGCAATCAAAATATGCTCAAGCTAGTGAACACTTTACTTGAGGTTTATCGATACGAAGCTGGTCATAAACCCTTAGTTCTCTCACCCCTCAATTTACGAGAGCTAATTCATGAAATCATGCAAGAATTAGCCCCTTTAGCAAGCAGCAAAGATCTTATTTTAGAAACTTTTTTAAGAGAGCAAACACAGGCTGACAACAGCGCTCAGGACGAACTTTTTATAATTATGGGGGACTACTTAGAAATTTATCGGGTTATTACCAATATTGTTGGCAATGCGATTAAATTCACAGAGCAAGGAGGTGTAAAAGTATACCTCAGTTGTTCTCGCTCTGAGAACCCGGATCAGGATTGGGTAATGATTGAAGTTGAAGACACAGGTTCTGGTATTTCTGTGGTTGAACAGGCTAACTTATTTCAAAGTTTTCAGCCAAGTGGCAACGGTCAATCAGGAACTGGCCTAGGACTCAACTTGTCTCATCGGATTATAGAAGCGCATCAGGGAAAAATCTCTGTAAAATCTGTATTGAATCAAGGAAGTTTGTTTACCATCTGTTTTCCTGCCAAGTCGGAAACCAAATAGAAGCGCAAGTTCAAAACCTGCGATCGCGATCGGGGATGGGATAAGAAGATTTTAGGTGTTTAGAGCAATAAATTTGGAGCAACGAATTTACTATGCCTATTGAATGAATTGTATAGTCAATAGTTGAATCAAATATCTATACTTTTCCAGCCTTTGGTAGATTTATTTTAGCTACTTCTGCCGCTATGCTTGGTCACGTAATTGTTTCACAATTGCTTGCGCCGAATTGGAATTGTGTTCCTGTTTCTAATCCCTGCACGTTTTACGAAACAAGCTGGCTGAGCTGTTGATTAGAAATCATACCTGTGGGTGACTTACTGAAGCGATGCAAGATGTCAATTTCTGCGATTGTAGGAGTATTTCCATGCAAAAACTTACAAGCTGGTTTCGATCCCTTCAGTTAGAACGGGTTTTTTTTGTAGTGCTGGCAGGACTTTTTCTGCTAGCTAACGTTGCCTGTAGTAATCCATCATCAACTGCTTCCGGCAGTAGCCCTGGTTATGAAACTGAAAGCACCTCAGCTTATCGAATCAGACAAGAGCCGCAAGGGGGAATGAATGGATACAGTGACGTTGATCCCCGGAGAGATACCTCTCAAGCTGACGCGAAAGCGCGGACTCTCATTGACCGAGCAGAAGCTCGGATCCAGGATGACCGCAATCCTAAAGAGGTGATTCAGGATACCTTGAAGGAAAAACCTTTGACTGAACGGGCAAGGGAATTTTCCGATCAAGTCAGTGATTCAACCAAAAACACGGCTGAAAAAGCTTCTCAAGCCACCAAGAAAGGATTGCGCAATTTGCAGCAGAATACCGGAAATGCGCTTGATGACAGTTCTGATTTTGTGCAGGGCAAGGTAGAGGATGTGTCTAAGTCTGCCAAAAGAGGCATAGATAATGCAGTTGATAAAGTTGAAGGCAGAGGATAGCCGCTTTTAAGTTGTGACTTACTAATTTAGATCCCCCTAAATCACGTCAAAAGGGCTAGGGGGATTTAATCTAATTTCTGATCCGTTCTGCTTAGCAGATAAAAATCTGCCGCAGTGTTGTTAAAAGAAGATGAGCGTTGTTGATGATTATTTGTTCGCTGCTCAATGAACCAACGCCAAACGACACGTTCTGTATTTTTAGATTCAGCCATAGTGGCTGAGACAACTAGCAATTCTCCTGCTTTGTTAGTAAATTCAAATCGACAAAGTCCCATCCCTGTTCCAGAGCAATCCTTCACTTCCTGGTACCCTAGCTCAAAGAATTCTTTAACAGATGTATTGCTAAGATTAGGTGAATCACCGCCTAGGTGGGGGTGCCACCCTTTTTGAATCAAAATTTTTCGTGCTTCCCGATAGGACATCCCTTCTCCCAGCCCGAACTGGTCTGGAGAGTCGGCTTGACTGTTTGCATGCTGGGCGTTAGTGGTTGAAGTATGTTCAGTTGAAGTAATTTGAGCCGTCTGATTTAGAGGATTGGCGCTGAGATTTTTTCCGCCCTGCTGTCCGCGAGAAGCCGCCCAATCTGTGCATCCAGAGGCAATCAGTCCGACCAAACTGGCAAGAATAAAGTTCGCAGCGGTGGATGAACCAGGTGCCTGTTTTTTCAACAACATACAAGCCAAACCTCGCAAAAACGTGTGAAATTTGAAATCGATCGCCTTAACAAGGTCTAATCACGGATCCAGCGGGTGACGCCATCTTTTTGATCGATTAAGGTAATGCCTTGGTCTTTGAGTTGATTCCGAATCTGATCGCCTTCAGCATAGTTTTTGGCTTGCCGGGCTGCCAAGCGCTGCTGGATCAGGGCTTCAATTTCAGGATCAGACAATCCCTGCTCAGGTTGGGCATCCGATGTAGCAGCCAAGCCTAACACCTGCGACAGCACGACTAAGGTTTGCCATTGAGTACGGAGGGCGGAAGCATCTTGTTCGGCTTGACCGGCATGGCTGAGCAAATTACCCTGACGGCGCAGGTCTTTAGCTAGCTCAAATAAAACGGCGATCGCGATAGCAGTATTAAAGTCGTCATCCAGGCTGGCCCGAAAGCGATCAATTTCGGGGCTGGTATCTGGAATCCGGATGGCTGCCGGATCGCCAAAAAAGGGCTCGCCGCGATCAGTCCAGCCCAATTTATCGGCGTATTCATAGCCAAACAATAAGCCTTCCTTGAGGGTGTGCCAGCTATTCGTGGCAGCGGCGATCGCGGCATCACTAAAGTCAATTGGCTTTCGGTAGTGGGCTTGGAGGACAAACAGCCGCAGCACCATCGGGTCAACCCCAGAGTCCAAAAATCCCCGAATCGTTGTGAAGTTGCCCAGCGACTTCGACATCTTTTCGCCCTGGATGTTGACGAAGCCATTGTGGAGCCAATAGTGGGCCAAATCCGCTTTGCTCGCTGCTTCTGACTGAGCAATTTCGTTTTCGTGGTGAGGAAAAATCAAATCCATGCCGCCAGCATGAATGTCGATCGTTGAGCCAAAAGCTTGCTGCACCATCGCGGAGCATTCAATGTGCCAGCCGGGCCGCCCTAACCCCCACGGCGACTGCCACGGCTCGTAGACCGCTAGTTCTTCTGGCTTGGCGGCTTTCCAAAGCGCAAAGTCAAGCGGATGCTGCTTTTTCGGTTCTGCTTGATCGACCCGCCCACTTGCCCCAGCCGTCATTTGCTCCAATTCACGACCCGATAGTTTGCCATAGCTGGGAAACCGATCTACGGCATAGTAGACATCCCCATCCACCGCATAGGCATAGCCTTGGGATTCTAAGGTTTTAATCAAAGCAATAATTTCCGGCATAACGGCGGTCGCCTGCGGATAGGCATCGGCGGGTAGAATATTCAGCCGCGCCATGTCTTCTTTGTAAGCAGCAATGTAGCGATCGCTGACCTGCTGCATTGAGCTACCTTCCTGACTAGCCCGCTTGAGAATTTTGTCGTCAATATCAGTAAAATTCTGGACGTAGCGGACAGCATAGCCGCACCACTGCAAGTACCGCCGCACGACATCCCAAACAATATAGGAGCGGGCGTGACCCAAGTGGCAGTAGTCGTAGACCGTGACGCCGCAGCAATACATCTGCACCCGCCCCGGCTCTAGCGGAGTAAAGGGTTCCAGGCTGCGGGTCAGTGTGTTGTAGAGCTTAAGAGACATTTTAGAAAGCAGAGGGCAGAAGGTCGAAGGCAGAAAGGCTTCTCTTAGCTGGGCAAGCCACCGTGACTGCGTGGATCATCCTGGTTTGGCTTGACGGGAGCCGTAAAGGCAGAGGTTTCGCCCGCGATCGCTGGGTCACTCAGCGGTAAGTTAGCCACCAAGTTCGAGAGGCTGGCGCTCATTAAGGTCAGCGGCTGCTGCCCGATCGCGCTGGCCAGTTCTTGCCCCTGAGGATCTAAAAAGACAAAGTGGGGAATTCCATCCACCCGGTAGTTCAGTACTTCTGGCAGCCATTTTGTGTTGTCCACGTTCAGCATCACAAAATTGACTCGATCACCGTACTGCTGTTTGAGTTTAGTCATGTCCCCTGCCATCGCCTGACAGCTTGTACACCAGTTAGCATAGAATTCCATCAGAGTTGGCTTATTGTTGGTTTGAGCTACTTCTAACGGTGTGGCATTGGCGGCCAATGTGCCTAGAGAAGCGGTGCTGGTCTGAGTTCTCAGTCCGAGCACTAAAGCCACACTGAGGGCGATCGCTACTAGGACAATCAGCAAATTCCGCACCTGGGTAGCTGGGCTAGCTTTGCTAGCTTGTGGGGAGTCGGCAGACATAAAATTCAAGTTGGGCAGTTAGACTGCCTTTAGTTTAGCCACTTCCGGCGATCGCATGATCATTTTCAATCCCTCTCAAGAATCGCTGTGGCTGGGGATTGGCTGTCAGCGGGGCACGTCTAAGCAGGTGCTAGAAGCCGCGATCGCCCAGGTTTGCCGCACCTATGGGCTAACAGAAACCGCGATCGCAGGTGTCGGGACAATTGACCGCAAAGTTAATGAACCTGGATTGTTGGCACTGTGCCGCGATCGCGGTTGGCAATTGCAGTTTTATCCAGCAGAGCAGTTAAACCAAGTGCTGATTCCCAATCCTTCCAGCGGCGTTAGTCAAAGGCTAGGGACTGCCAGCGTGGCTGAGGCAGCAGCCCTGTTGGCGGCTGGCACCGCAGCTCAATTGCAAGTCAGCAAGCAAGTTTTTAGATTCCAAGGGCAGTCTGTAACGGTGGCGATCGCTACGGACGCACGACAAGGCTGAAGTAAAAACCATTGTCTTGCAAGCTGTTGCCGCGATCGCTCAAGTTAACAAAGGGCAGGGCGTAGTCAATTCGCAGGTCAAGGTGGCGATTCGGCTGCCAGAGAATTCCTAGCCCAGCCCCCGCCAAAAAGCCCTGATTGACTGACCCATTCGGATTGCTGCCATTATTCCAAACCGTGCCCAAGTCTAGAAACGGCGCTAGTTGTAAGACGGGGTTGCGGGCTTGGTCGCGCAGAACCGGAAACCGTCCCTCGGCGGAAAGACGAAAGCCATTATCGCCAGAGCGGGCATTTTGAGCATACCCTCGGACGGATAAGCCGCCGCCAATCACAAATTGCTGAAACGGTAACAAGCTGTTTGGACTGAGCTGTAACTCGGATCGCAGCAGCAAATAATTATCTCCGCCTAACCTTTGTAGGCGCTGACCTTGACCCAGCCAGCTAAAAAAGCGCCCGTCTGGAATCGGGGCAGGATTCTTGGTGGCATCAAAAATGCCCAAGCCAAAATTGAACTGCGATCGCAGCAGCCAAGCTCCTTGTTGATCGCGGCGCAGCCAGTCTTGCCCAAACTGAAGCACGCGGGTACGGCTGACCCCGTTCGCATCCGGGCCAATCCCAAACGGAAACGGTGTGTCATTAAAGATAAACGTTTGCCCGCCTTGAATCTCAAACCCTAGTGATAAAGCAAATTCTTGACGCAGGGTCCGAATAATTGGCTGCCGGAAGTTAATTAAGTAATAGCTCGATTCCGCCTCTAAGCCCAGCGGGTCGAGGTCTGAGCGGGTAATCCGGTTGCTGTTTTGCACCGTTCGCAGTTGCAGCGCTCCGTTCATGGCATTGACGGGAATGCTATAGCTGATATCAAACACATTCGAGGCTCCCCAGTCGAACTTGCCCAGGTTCGTACCCACGGCATAGGAACCAGACAGGACATCGCCGCGCCCTGACAGGTTTTGGTACTGGAGGGCAATGCTGCCCCGCTCTGGGGCGATCGCCGGGGGAATGTAGTTATCGAGGGCGATCGCGCTGCTAAAATTTTTGGCTTCTGTGACGCGGACGACCAAAATGCTGGTGTTGGGCTGACTGCCAGGGCGGAGGCTGGCTTCGATATTTTTAAATAATGGATCAATCTTCAGCAGCCGCAGTTGTTCTTCGAGGGCATTGCTGTTGAGGGGGACTTTAGCACCCAAGTTAATCCGATCGCGGATGTAGCTTTTGAGTAAGCGGCGGTTGCCCTCAATTTGAATTTCTTCCAGTTGACCTTCTAAGACTTGAATTTGGATGACTCCATCGGCGATCGTCTGCTGGGGCAGAACAGCCCTAGAGGTCAGATAGCCTTGGTCAAGATACAGCTTGGTAATCGCATCTGCGGCTGTTTTGAGTTCGTTCAGCGTGACAGCCCGCCCTTCAAAAGGCTGCACGATCGGGTTGAACTGCACTGGGCCAAAAATTGTACTGCCGCTGACTTCAATTTTGCTAACGTTGACGGTCTGATCTGGTTCAGAGGCTGGCTCTGTCGGGGCAGGCGGTGTTTGGATTTCCGGTGGGGATGGCTCCGGCAGGGGAACCGGGCGCGGAATTGGCGGCAGAAGCTGGTTTTGACTGGGGTTAGCTGGCGCTGGGCGCGGCGGCGAAACTTGGCTCAACAGGCCGGCTGGCTGCTCTGACGGCTGAGATTGAAAAAAATTGGGAGCCGTTAAAATTTCTGACTCTGGCACCGCAGGATCAACGGTTTGGGCCAGACCAGGCACCTGCACGCTCCAAACTCCACTGATCCCACACCAGAAGGCAACAGACTTAGCGAAAGATAAACCCATAAAAATCTAAAGAATATTGCTGCAATAACTTAAATTTCTAACTTATAGTACGGCACTGAATAATCAATCATTGCCAATTCTTCAAAGTCAACCCTAATGTTGGTTGATTAAAAACGTCAATCCTAACTTGAACTAAAGCTGCCAAACAACCGCCAGAACTTGATTTAGAGCAGGTTAAAAGAGTTGGAATAATTAAGACGCACAAATTTTGATCCAGTTTGGGAAAGATAAATAAAGTTACAAAAGCACTGAGTTGATAGGGAAGAAAAACAAATTTGACCCTTCGACCTGAATGGTGCTGCCAGCATTTACCCCTGTTATTTCGCTTCGACTGGACAAAACCGATGAGTCCGCTGTGTTCCCTGATCATGACTGTCTACAACCGATCGCGCTATTTCGCCGCCGCGATCGAAAGTGTTTTAGCGCAAACTTATGTGTGAATTGCAAACATTACTCTCCCTTGACCTGATGCAGCCATTGTTCAGCCCGATCGCCCAGAGCCGCTAGAGAATACTCCTGCTCTGCTTGCTGGCGACAGGTTCGGCGATCGATCTGGTCTAGTTTTTGAATTCCCTTCACTAGATCAGGAACGCTGTCAGGTTCTACAAGCCAGCCCGTCTGGCCGTGGCGCACAATTTCGACTGGCCCACCGCGGGCATAGGCAATCACGGGCACACCGCAAGCCAAGGCTTCAATTAGCACATTGCCAAACGCTTCCACCCAGCGAGACGTGACCAGTAACCCACGGCACTGGCGCAGCACAGACTGCATTTCGGCGGTGCCCAGAAAGCCCAAATACTCGATCGGTGCCGTCGGAAATTTAGCCTGAATCTGCTGCCAATAGGCTTGATCTTGAATTTGCCCCATAATTTTGAGCGGAATTCCCAACTGGTCAACGGCCGCTACGGCATCTTCTAGGGCTTTTTCCGGTGCAATTCGCCCCAGCCAGCAAAGGGCCGACCCTGGTTGCTGACAAAAGTCATACAGCGATAAATCCAAGCCGCTGCCCAGCAAGTAACAAGCCTCCGCAAATGGAAACGTAGCCGCTTGAGTGCGAGTATAAACCCCGATCGCTTGGGGAAAATTGGCAGCCACTTGGCCAGCAATTTGATCGAGGGCATCGTTGAGCGAACCCATGCTAATCCAGTGGGCGATCGGGGTCTCAAAAAACGGCGTCAGATAAAATGGCAGCCAATCAAAGGCGAAATTCACAATCACGTCATAGTCTAACTGTACCTGCCGAGCTAACTCCCACATCTTGCCCAAGACGGGGTTGGGGGGCATGGCGATCGGGGTATGGCGCTCTTGAAACTGGGCTGGCACTTGCAGTGCCCCGGCAACTTGCTGAATCGAAATTGCCGCCGCTAATTCTGAGCCATCTGGAGCAACAGCCTGAATTTGATGTCCGCGCTCTAATAGCCCTTGGGCCATATTGAGCAGCGTCAATTCTACTCCGCCCCCTAAACCCGACCCCAGGGGCCCGACCGGCGTAGACATAAACAGTAACTTGAGTGGAGGCATGGGTGTAATCAAACCTTAAGCTATCAGTCTTCCACACAATGCGAGCGCAATCTCTTGTGATTGAAGGTAATAGCGACAGTCCCTACCCTCAGCGAAGCGGGGTAGGGAAGGATAGCGCCCTTCGGCTCGGACTTCGGCGTGAGCGTTCGACTGAGCTCAGCCGAACCGCGCTCCGTCGAACGCTCAGGGGCCAGGCAATGGAGCGAAGCGGAGTTGCCAATCACTCTTGCGGGGAGTCCTGAGATTTAATATACTCCTTGAGCTTTTCAATCGGAGCGCCGCCACTCGAAGCGACATAGTAAGTGCCCGACCAAAAAACAGCTTTGCTGTAAAATCTCGCAATATCAGCAGCAAACTCTTTTCTCAGCATTCTGCTAACAGAAGCTTTTAGAGATCCAGCGACAGCCGAGATTGATTGCTTGGGGTGGAAATCGACTAACAAATGGACGTGATCCGCCTCACCTGAGAACTCCAGCAACTCGCAATCCATTGTTCTGCAAACTTGACCAAACATCTCATTCATTCGTTGCAGCATTACTGCACTAATGATTTTGCGACGATAGCGCGTCACAAATACAAAATGCAGCTTTACGCTAAAAACGCTGTGAGAACCTTTTCTGGAGAGAGTTGCCACCACCCCTGCCTTGAGTGATGGCACCAAAATTGAGAATCCTCGATTCATGGCAAGCACCCACTCCAAGATTAAGCATGCATCCAAACAAAAACGGAGGAAACGCGCACCCAATCGAAAGGGCAGAATCAGAGCCTCACGGCGCTGGAAAAAAGCTCAATCCAAGGTGTCAAAGCTGACTCGCAAATCAGCAAAACAACGAACGGATTGGGCACACAAGCGGACGGCAGAAATTGTGAGCTGTAATCGCCTCGTCGTCACAGAGAAACTGACCATCAAAAACATGACCCGCAAACCCAAGAAAGGAAGTAAGCGGAAGCGCCAGAAATCTGGACTCAACCGTTCCATCTTGGATGTAGGTTGGGGCCTGCTGCACAAAATGTTGGAGTCCAAAGCAGCGGAAGCAAACGGAACCTACCTGGAAGCGCCGACTCAAAAACTCAGACCTTCGCAGCGCTGCCCTCAGTGTTGGAATCTCCAGCCCAAAACATTAAACGAACGGGTTCATCTCTGTGAGGTATGCCATTGCACCGAAGATAGAGATGTGGCATCGGCTCGTGTATGTTTGATTTGGGCAAAGGGGCTAGGAACTAGCCTCTTAGACGCAGAGTCGCCAAGCTCTACTTTAGAAACCCACTTTACGGGATCTCTGAGGCAACTTGGGGCGAAGAAGCGTCAGAAACCTCTAGCTCACCGTAGCGGCTAGATGGTAGTTCATGTGAATTTTTGGTGTCTGTCCCACAGGTCAGGTAGAATTCCATAGCCCTTCAATTTTTAGCGGCAGATGGTAGCAGAACGGGCTTTTTGGTTGGCTTGGTCAAAAATTTCTGGAGTTGGGCCAGTCCTCCTGCGTCGATTAGTGCAAGAGTTTGGTAGCCTGTCGGCAGCTTGGTCAGCCGATCAACAGGCGCTGGGTGCCGTAGAAGGGATTGGCCCGCAAACGCTGACCGTAATTCAGACCCATCGGCGGCAAACCAACCCAGAGACGCTACTCGCACAACATCAGCAAGCCAATCCTAATTTTTGGACGCCGGCCGATCCAGAATATCCGCGTTTGCTGCTGGAAGTTGCCGACCCCCCAGCACTGCTGTACTACCGGGGCGAAGTAGACCCATTGGAAAATCAGGGCGTCACCCCCGCGATCGCGATTGTTGGCACCAGAGAACCCTCCGAGTACGGCAAACGCTGGACTGAGAAACTGGCTAGAACTCTGGCAGAAAATCGGTTTACGGTTGTTTCTGGTCTGGCGGAAGGCATTGATACCTATGCCCACACTGGTTGCTTAGAGGCAGGCGGCAGAACGATCGCGGTTTTGGGCACAGGGGTAGATTTAGTTTACCCGCCCCGCAATCGCGGGCTGTATCAGCAGGTGTTACAGCAGGGCGTCGTCCTGAGTGAATATCCCAGCGGCACCCAGCCCGATCGCGTCCACTTCCCTCGCCGCAACCGAATTATTGCCGGACTATGCCGGGCGGTATTAATCATGGAAGCTGCTAGCAAGTCGGGAGCGCTGATTACGGCTCGGTTGGCCAATGACTATGGGCGAGATGTCTATGTCCTGCCGGGTTCGCTGGATAATCCAAAGGCGATCGGCTGCTTGGGGCTAGTCAATCGGGGCGCGCAGGTAATTTTGAGCGCCGGGCATCTGCTGGAGCTTTTGGGCGCAATTCCCCAACTCGATCAGCCTGCCCCATCAGCCTCGGCCCCAATTCCTGATTTACCACCAGATTTAGCAACGGTGTTAGAGACGCTGCGCCAACTGACTGCCGCCTCAGCTCAACCAGCGATCGGCTTTGATTTGCTGGTTCAAACTACAGCCCTTAACCCTGGAGCTGTTTCTAGCGCTTTGCTGCAATTAGAACTGCTGGGACTGGTCAGTCAGCAGCCAGGCATGCGCTATCTTTGTCGGTGAACATTATCGGAATTGCAACTGGGGAAATTTTTGTTGGGTTCGACTTCGCTCACAGGACAAAAATTTCCCAATCATCTGCAACCAGTAGCGATAACCAGTAGAGATAATAGGAGAGCGTTGCTAAGAGGACAACAACTCGCATGGTTGAATGGATCACCAACACAATGATTGGGCTGGGTTACATCGGTATTGGTCTGCTGATGTTTCTAGAAAACCTGTTTCCACCCATTCCATCTGAGTTGATTATGCCCCTAGCTGGGTTTACGATCGCCCAGGGCAAAATGAGCTTTGCAGGGGCGATCGCCGCAGGTGTGATTGGCACCATGTTAGGCGCTATCCCCTGGTATTACATGGGGCTGGTGCTGGGAGAAGCTCGGCTGCAAAAGCTGGTCGATCAGTACGGTAAGTGGCTGGGCCTGTCTGGTCAAGATATTTTGCGCTCCAAACTGTGGTTCGATCGCCACGGCAACAAAGCGGTATTCTTTGGTCGGCTAGTCCCTGGTGTTCGCACCCTAATCTCAATCCCGGCTGGCATTAGTGCGATGCCTGTGCTGCCGTTTGTGATTTACTCAACCTTAGGGACAACGATTTGGGTCTGCCTGCTCACCTATGCTGGCTGGCTACTGGGGCAAAATTACGAGCTGGTTGAAGCATACTTGGGCCCGGTCTCTAAAATTGTGCTCGGACTGCTGCTAGCTGCCTTTTTAGGTTGGTTAGCCCGGCGTTGGTATCTGCATCGGCAAGGCAAAGAGAGCTAGGCAGTGTCTGGATTTGCGCTCGCTTTATACACCGCTGGCCAAGAATTAGGGTTAGGTTTAGACAACTTTGAGACCCCAGCGCGCTACCAAGCCTGGCCCTTAGGGCGAGAGTTATCTGTTTATTTGCATACCTACTTAGCAGAATTTCTCCAGCCGCAAACTTGGGCAGACTTGGCGTTGATTGCCGTCGCTCGCGGGCCTGGCAGCTTCACGGGGACTCGGATGGGTATGGTGACAGCCCGCACCTTAGCTCAGCAACTGCAAATTCCCCTGTTTGCGATTTCAACGTTAGAGGCGGCCGCTTGGGCTAGCTGCCATCCTGCCTGGCAATCGACGCTGCTGTCTGTAGAAATGCCAGCTCAATCGGGTCAGGTCTACGGCGCGGTTTACAGCATTGACCAGGCTGGGCGAATCAGCCTCAAACAACCTGAACAGGAATTGACGCTGGCGGAATGGCAACTCAGTCTGGAGCAACTTGAAGCGCCATTTCAATCAGTCAAAATCAGCGACAGTACCCCCAAAACCACCATCCTTTGCCAAGCCATGTTGAAAATTGCCAATCAAGGCTGGAAAAACGGCGATCGCCCCGATTGGTCAGCGGCGCTTCCGTTCTACGGACAGCAAGCCTGGCGCTCAAGCCACGGCTGAGATTTTGGGGCGAGCAAAGATCATCCGCCCCGCCGAGGTTTGCAGAGCGCTAGTCACAATCACTGGCAACTGCTCACCAACATGGCTGCTGCCTTCTTCGACCACAACCATCGTGCCATCTTCTAAATAGCCGACCCCTTGAGACGCTTCTTTACCTTCTTTAAGAATTTTTAACTCTAGGGCATCCCCAGGTAAATAAATCGGTCGCAAGGCTTGGGCCAAATCATTAATGTTAAGCACCTGCACCTTTTGAAAGCTGGCAACTTTGTTCAGGTTGTAGTCATTCGTGACCAAAGTGCCGTTGATGTCTTGAGCCAGCCGCACCAGCTTGGCATCGACAGTTGGGACATCTTCATAGTCGGCGGGATGGATGACGATTCGCTCTGGATAGCTGGTTTTCAGCCGATTCAGAATGTCTAGCCCCCGTCGCCCCCGACTGCGCTTTTGATCGTTAGAGGCATCTGCCACGGTTTGCAGTTCTTGTAAAACAAAGTGGGGCACCAAGATTTGCCCTTCAATAAACCCAGTGTTGAGGAGTTCTTCAATTCGTCCATCAATAATGCAGCTAGTGTCTAAAACTTTCCCAGAGGCAGGCTTGATCGTTCCCTCTGCCATCAACATGGTTTCGACAGAGCTAGGGCTGACCAACCCCAGCAGAGCGCGGCCATGGGTGTCAGCCAAGGTAGTACCAGAATAGGCAAACAGCACACTGGCCAACACAGCGGCCAATGGCTTAATAAAGGTGAATTCGCTCGGAATCGGCAGCAGGAAAATGGGCGCTAACAGCAAGTTGGCTACCAGCAGCCCCACCACCAAACCAACCGCACGGGAGAGCAGCACATCCGCTGGCATATTGCGGATTTTTACTTCAAGGCGCCGGTAGGCAGTTTGAGCGACCAGGCCAAACGCAGCCCCCACTAGGCTGCCAAATCCAGCCGTGACCCAACGTAAACCGTCTAGGTTATCCACTTGCCTTAGCGTTGCTTCAGGTAACAACTCCACGCTATGAAAGCCAACTGCGGCCCCTGCTAGGACAAAGACGATAAAAAAAAGTGCGTCAAGCATTGTTTCGCGCCTACTGAGTCAGGTGATTACCCGCTATCACAATTGGGATAATTCCCCCGTACTGGTCAAAACTGCACCCCCCTATTATAAGGGGTGAGTCTGGGCTGCTTTACAAGGGTTATTAAAGGGGCGATTCCCGTACTTTAACGCGACTAGCGCTGCTTAACTGATGACGACGAGACGGAACCATTCAGTAATGCCATCAGCGAGAGTTTTCGCCAGCCCTTGTTGAGCCTTAGGATCAGAAATCCACTCAAATTCCTCTGGATTAATCATAAAGCCAAGCTCTAGCAGAACGGCTGGAGCCACAGTCGGACGAGTCAGGGCTAAATTATTCCAAAACAGTCCGTAGGCAGGGCGATTCAAGTGGGTGACAAGATAATTTTGCAAAAACAGCGCTAAGTCGTGGCTTTGCCCCTGATACCAAAAAGCACCAATTCCTTTAGTTCTTAGCGCATCACCATTGTCTGGCAGAGCATTAAAGTGCAGGCTGAGGGCGATCGCCGGTTCAGTTTGATTGATCAGGGCAACTCTGGGCGGCAAATCTAGGTCTACGTCTTCATTCCGGGTCATCACCACCTTGGCCCCGCGCTGGCTCAGTTCTTGCTCCAGCAGCTTGCCCACCAGCAGCGTGGCCGATTTTTCCGGGTAGCCCGTTGACCCAACAGAACCGGCATCGATCGGCCCGCCGTGCCCAGGGTCAAGCAAAATGGTCATCCCTTGCAGGGACGGCCCTTGACTCGACAAAGCAGGCGGGTGACGCAAAGATAAAACCAGGGTGGCTCCCTCGTAGCGGAGCTTGTAGCCCCACTGCTGCCGAGACTTGAGGTTGAAGCGGTATTGCACCTGACCGGGGGCAACCTGTTGCCAGTCCAAACGTTGAATCACCGGGTCATCGTCCAGCCGAATTAGATCGGTTTGGGCGGTCGTGTTGTAGAGCGTGAGGGTAAACGTCTGCTCCCCCTGATCGACCATCAGCGGCATTGGCATTTCCAACGGCAACCTGACTTCCGTCCAGCCGGGCACTTGACGACTACTGAGGCTGCGAATGATCGATTCGACGGGCGCATTCATAGCTAAGGGGCGAGTTTCTGCCTGCCGAATCCAGCCGCCGTAGTCGAGGCGGAGCCATTCCCCGGCTTGGGCGGTGACTCTTGCCCGCGTGCCAGGGGGCAAGGGGGTGAGGCGAGAATAGTCTGTGCTGGGGCCGGTGCGGGCAGTACCGCCTAGTTCCGGCGTGACTTCCACAATTGCAAATTGAGCCGGATTGAGAATGGTAATTTGTCCCGGCGCAGTTTGGGCAAGCGTCTGCCCACGCAGGCTGAGCTGATAGCGGGGCTGCCCTAAATTGCCTGGTGTGGCGATCGCCGTGCAGCCCTTAAAAACGCCTGCCAATCTATCGACCACAGGCTGATTATTGCCGATGAGGGCGGCTGCATTTGCTGGCAGATTTACAGATTGGCTAAGGGGCTGGAGCGCTAGCGAAGCTGTTCCGAGTTGAGCGCTGATCTGAGCTTGGGGAGACGCGATCGCCTCTAAGTAAATCGGCTCATTCGGGAGCCAACTGATATTAACGGCTGGGGTCAACGAATCTTTGCCAAAGCCGAGACCGGTGGGCGGCGGGGCTGAGGCCTGCGATCGCTCAACTTGCAGGCTGATGGTTTGACTGCCTGCTTTAATCACCAAGGTATTTTTGCCGACCTGGAGCGGAATGCTGGGAGCAAAATGACCGGCTGGCGAGCGATCGCCAATGCGCTGACCGTTGACTGTTACCTCAGTTGCCGCCGGAGCAGTGCCAATCAAGAAAATCCGGTCAGCCGTGGTTTTGTGATTATTGGGGGGATAGGATAGCCTCAACCCCGGCTGCGCCAATCCAGGCTTAAAAAGAGGGCAACCAATAAGGCGATCGCTAAACCGACTAGGATTAGCAATCTAAGTCCATTCAATATTTGCCGCATTCACTCCCCTTAAAACATCGACAGAGATCAGAAGCCAGGCCCTTGCATCAGCCTGACCTAATGCCAGGAAATAAAGTTAATTTTCGGGGTCTATGCCCATTTGGCGCAACGTCTCTGCCAGTTGGTCAGCCCGTTGCCGCTCCTGTTCGGCCCGTTGCTCAGCTTGCTCTGCTCGGCGATTTGCTTGCTCTGCTCGTTCTTCTGAAGTGAGATAGCGATCGCCACTTTCGTTAAACCAGTAGAGCAATTCTCGCTCTACGTTTCCTGATGAATAGACATCTCGGCCAATCCCCAAACCAATTTCTGGCATCCAGCAGGGTTCTCTGGTTTGGAGTTGATATTTACCATCGACTAAACGATAAACTCCAAAAGGTTGGTGACGGTCGCGCTGCCAATAATCTGGATTGTAGATAACGTAATAAAGAATTCCTAACTGAGCATAAATTTCAGCTTTGCGGTCATATTCTTCCCGTGGAGTTAGAGAGACAATCTCGATCGCCAGCATTGGCACCACCAAGTTTTCTTCCCAAACCGCATAGCTTTTGCGAGACTTGCCTTGCTTACGCCGCTCCACCCCAATACTCAAAAATCCATCTGGGACGACAGGCACTCTAGGATTGGCTCCAGTTGTATGGTAGACCGCCATATCGACTCCGAAAAACCAATCATTGCGCTCTGCCCAAATCAACTCCAGCAAAAACAGCAGAAAATTGGGTATGTAGTTCTGATCTTCGTTATCCACAGGGGTATCGTCAGAGCAAGGCAATTCTTCAGTGCTGGGTAGGGGCAGTAGCGGATTCACTTGCATGGCGATTCCCTAAAATCCTGCATTTATCGTAAACCAAATAGCCCATAGGCTAGAAGAACAGCGATCGCCTAGCCTATGAGATGAATAACTTAGGCAATTCGATACGGCTAAATGCCTAGTTCCGATCATTTTATTGCGCTCTGTTTACTCAATGAGGTTGTCTCCGCCATGACCACTGATCCTGCCATGCACGCACTTGCCGATGAAGAATTTCAACTTGTGGCAGAGCCGATACTCAAGCTAGTTTTGCCAGAAGGCTGGGGGCCGCGCGATGGACTTGAAGAATTATTTACGCCTGAAATTGCGGCTCGGATGATTCTGTTTCCCTGTTGGCAGGGAGGTATTATAGATTGCCTACCAATAAAGGTTTTAGCCGATGCCGCACTCAAAATCGGGGACACTGGCTGTTACATTTTTCCGTGGTGGAATGGCCCCTCTAATTACTGCTATGTGCCACTATCCGAGTTGGCTGAAGGATACGACGGAGAACCTTTCAGTAGTACCTTAATTCATGCCAGGATAGGGGTTGATCCTCACTGTGCTGTCACGACGATTGTTTCATCCGAGGGAAACTGGGGTCTATACACCTCAAGTGCACACCATGCTCTAATTGGTGGATCACCAGAATTTATTGAAGAATTGCGCCGAGGGGTGCCAGATATTAACAACCAAGTCTACGAATTCTTTGAGTTTTGGCAAGAGAATTGGCAGGAAGGACTTCTGAAAGGGCATAACTATGGCCCCTATCGATGGCTCCCAATCCTGCTCAAGCATATTTATGGCGAGGAAAAAGGAACTCAACTTCTACATGAGTCTGGTTTACCGTGGGAGTAGAACTACTCAGCCGATGGTTTTCGCAATTAGCTAGAGTAGAAGCACTAAGCTTTTAAACAGATCAACTATGCCTTTACCTATTGTTGCGATTGTTGGGCGACCCAACGTCGGCAAATCTACGCTGGTCAATCGCCTCACTGGGGAAAGACAGTCGATCGTTCATGACCAACCCGGTGTGACCCGCGATCGCACCTATCGAGAAGTATTCTGGCAAGACCGCGATTTTTTAGTGGTTGATACAGGCGGGTTGGTGTTTGATGACGACACAGAATTTTTGCCCCTGATCCGGCAGCAGGTGATGACCGCTCTGGCAGAAGCGCAAGCGGTGATTTTTGTTGTCGATGGGCAGATGGGTTCGACTCCGGCGGATCAAG
This sequence comes from Aphanocapsa sp. GSE-SYN-MK-11-07L, assembly GCA_019359715.1. GTDB lineage: Bacteria > Cyanobacteriota > Cyanobacteriia > Thermosynechococcales > Thermosynechococcaceae > JAHHGS01. The sequence goes on from JAHHGS010000135.1 coordinate 19,038, forward strand.
AGGTGGCGCAATGGCTGCGCCAGCAAACCGCGCCTGTTGTTTTAGCCGTTAATAAATGCGAGTCCATTCACCAGGGGTCAGCCCAGGCAGCCGACTTTTGGCAGCTCGGCTTGGGGGAACCCTTTGCCCTCTCAGCCATTCACGGCAGCGGCACGGGCGAACTGCTCGATCAACTGATTACTTATCTGCCCGAAAACATCGAAGAAGTAGAAACGCCAGAAATTAAAGTCGCGATCGTCGGTCGCCCGAATGCTGGCAAATCTAGCTTGCTGAATGCGTTTGTCGGAGAACAACGGGCGATCGTTAGCCCAATTTCTGGCACCACCCGCGACACGATTGACATGGTGGTGCAGCGGGGTGAGCAAACCTATCGCCTGATTGACACTGCCGGAATTCGCAGACAGAAAAATGTTGACTACGGGCCAGAGTATTTTGGCATTCATCGGGCTTTCAAAGCGATTCAGCGATCGGATGTGGTGCTGCTGGTGCTTGATGCTTTAGATGGAATTACTGACCAAGACCAAAAGTTAGCTGGCCGGATTGTCGAAGAAGGGCGAGCCTGCGTGCTGGTGGTGAATAAATGGGATGCAGTCGAAAAAGACTCCTACACCATTTACGAATTTCGAGACATTCTCAAGCAGCGGCTCGGCTTCATTGACTGGATTGACACCATTTTTGTCAGCGCCCTCAGCGGGCAACGGGTCGAAAAAATCTTCGATTTGATCAATGCTGCTGCCGAGCAGTACCAGCGTCGGGTCAGCACCGCTGTGATCAACGAAGTGCTGGAAGAAGCTGTGAGTTGGCATACACCACCGGCCACGCGCCAGGGTCGCCAGGGCAAAATCTACTATGGCACGCAAGTCAGCAGTAGCCCACCCACGATCGCCCTGTTTGTAAATGACCCCAAGTTGCTCAAAGAAAACTATCGCCGCTACATTGAAGGACAATTCCGCAAACAGCTCGGCTTCCAAGGCACCCCGATTCGGTTGCTGTGGCGCGGCAAAAAAGCCCGCGAGGTTGCTGCTACGGCTAATCGAGCCACACGAGTTTGAATACTGAAAGCCTTGTCAAGAGAGGCTTTCAGTATTTTGTATTCGATTTAAATCAACATGATTAGAGATTAAGCCGCAATTCTAAGCGGCCGGCTCTCTGGATAAAGCCAGTTCTACCTGCTGGAATTCTTGCTCTAAACGTTTCTTGAGCTTGTCTGGCAAGGGACGGTTGGGGTAAGAACTGTAGTGCCCAGCCAGCGAGTTGAGGGCAGTCCGCATGGTTGTAAAAGAAGCGAGACTAGTCAAAGAATCATCTCGACGGTAACGAGCAATAAAACTGTTAATTTTAGTCCGGGCATCTGCCTGAGCCACTTTTTTGTCGGCGGAGTCATCCGGTACGGTGATCGCTGTTCGTAGGCTGTCAATCAAAGCCAGCGTATCTTGGCGAAAGTTACCTGTGAGGTTGGTGGGGTCAGCAGAACATCCTCCCAGAAATAGAGACAAAACTAGCACTAGGCTACAAACAAAGGAGAGAAATCGCTTCATAGGTCAACGTGATGGTAAGTTTACAGGTCTTACTGAGGGGGCCAGCTTTACTCAGAATAAAACATTCTGATCAGTGTTTCTGCTTGCGATCGCCACCCCATGCATAACGCTTGCCACTCAGATGAATGATCGGCCCTAAGAGATAAGGATTTCGAGGAGTCAGCAGGGTTAGGGGAGTAACCTAAGCGGCGGCCAAGGTTTGTTTAAGCGGCTGCCAGCGGACTTGGCGATCGCCGCCCAGTTCAATTACCACTTTTACCCTTGGCTCTTGGCTGGGCAAAAATGCCAGATAGGCCAATTCTTGACGTGACAACTTCTTGCCATCAATCATCCACAGCACCAGCCCTTTGGACTTGGGCGGCAAGTTTTCGAGATGATAATTGACCAACGGCGGCCGAAATTGCACCTTGACGCCCCAGTCAGTGTTGCCACTAGTGCTCTTGCCCAAGTGGGGTGGTCGCACCCCATGCACCTGAGTCAGGTAAGAAGGTAAGTCGCCTAGTCCTGGCGCAGAAATATGCAGGGTTGTGTAGCCTGCCGCCCGCAGTCGGCGCTGGTAGCGCCCTTCAAACCCTCCTTCAGACGGCACATAAATGCCGAGAGCGCCTGATTTTTCTAGGTCTTGAATGAATTGTCGGCCAATGATCAGCAGTCCCATAGGTCAAACAGATACCTGAGTTGGATGGTGCGGTCTAGCGTTAACTGCCATTCATTATAAGAATAGTCAGGGACGCTCAACACCTCTGGGTTAGTCAGGAAACCATAAAGATTTATCGGGGTTTAGATAGACAGATAGAATAAAGCAGGAAAAACCATTGGTTGTCTTACCCAGGAGTTTGTTTTTGAGGTTCGCCCCCCATCGCTCAGCCGCCCCCTGCGGAAAGTCTGAAGTTGCGACAACCCCTTACACAGCCGCTCCAGAATGGACGGGAGGGTGAGCAGTGTGCCGTTTGTTGGCCTACTTGGGCCCGCCTTGTCAGCTAGAGACTGTGCTGCTGAAGCCAGAGCATTCGCTGCTTGTTCAGAGCTATCAGCCCCGCGAAATGACAGCGGGACTTTTAAATGCAGATGGGTTTGGGGTGGGTTGGTATCATCCCCAGCGGGAAGTTGACCCATTCATTTACCGCAATACGCAGCCGATTTGGAGCGATGTCAACTTAGAGAGCCTCAGCCGCTACGTTGAGTCAGGCTGCATTTTGGCTAATGTCCGCAGCGCCACACCGGGGCAAGCAGTCCAACTGAGCAACTGCCAGCCGTTTCAATTTGGCAAGTTTTTGGGGGTACACAATGGCTTTATTGCAGATTTCCATAAGACCCTATATCGACCGATTCGCGATCGCCTCAGCGACACCAGTTATCAAAGCATTCAAGGCAATACCGACTCCGAGCACATTTTTGCCCTGCTCTGGGATTACTGGCTGGCTGACCCAACGGCTCCATTAGAAGCTGCGCTCCAAAAAACGCTAAATCTGCTTTTAGACTCAGCTCAAATTCAGCAAGTTAGGGTAGGTTTAAACCTGATTGTCAGCGATGGCAAGCAATTGATCGCCGCTCGTTGTGCCTATCCCAACCTGGCTCCTTCGCTCTATTGGTTGAGAGATGATCTGGCTAGCGGAGTCCTAGTTGCTTCAGAACCCCTGTTTTCTGGTCGCGACTGGATCAGTTGCCCAGAAAACACGATTGTTGTGATTGGAGAAGATTTTGACCTTCAAACCCACCCCCTCACAGCCTGACTCGGTTTGGGCTGCTCAAGCAAACATTACTCAAATTCGCCAACGCCTGCGCCAAGCGCTGATTGAATCTCGCGCGGCCACCTTGGCCCTGTTTGATGATCTGGATGCTGAGGCCTTTCGCCAGCAGGCTCATCCAGACTTTAGCCCGGTCGGCTGGCACTTGGGACACATTGGTTACACGGAAGGGCTGTGGCTGCTAGAGCACTCCGCCGGACTCAAGCCGCAATTTCCCCAGTATCGCAGTCTGTTTGCTGCCGATGGTTTACCGAAGGGCGATCGCGTTCATCTGCCAGATTTTCCAACGATTTCTGACTACTTGAGTCAAATTCGCGACCAAGTGTTGCTGTATCTAGAAGCTGCACCGATCCTGGAGCAAAAGCGACTGTGGTATTGGCTGCTCCAACATGAAGCCCAGCATAGCGAAACGATTACGCTGGTCTTGGAATTACAGCGTCGTCAACTGTTTTGGACAGGGCAGTTTTCTCCCCTGTTAACCCGCGCTGTCTGCTGGCCTGAATCAGACATGGTGAAGATTCCAGCCGGAGGGTTTGAGCAAGGCAGCGAGAGCCTGCTGGCGTTAGATAACGAGCGACCTGTCCATCGGGTTGACCTACCAGACTTTTGGCTTGATCGCTATCCCGTCACCCGGCAACAATACCGGCAGTTTATGGCGGCGGGCGGCTACAGTGATGCCCGCTGGTGGTCGGCGGCGGGTTGGGCGTGGCTAGAAGATAATCCAGTCTCCCAGCCCCTTTACTGGCATACCACAGTGGCGGAAGATCACCCGGTTTGTGGAGTTAGTTACTATGAAGCCGAAGCCTATGCTCGGTTTGTCGGTAAGCGCTTGCCAACAGAAGCCGAATGGGAAAAAGCGGCCAGTTGGCATCCGGGTCAGCAACGGTATCAAACCTATCCTTGGGGGGAGGCTAAGCCAACCGGGCATCACTGCAATCACAATCACCAAGTTGGGCAATCTACCCCGGTCTATCAGTATCCGCAGGGACAGAGCGCTTGTGGTTGCTTTGACTTACTGGGGAATATTTGGGAATGGACAGCCACCTGGTTCAGTCCCTACAAGGGCTTTGTCAGCTATCCCTACCCAGGCTATTCTGCTGCCTACTTTGACGACCAGCATCGCGTCCTGAAGGGAGGCAGTTGGGCGACGCGCCCTGTCGCGCTGCGGTCTGCTTTCCGCAATTGGTACCATCCCGGCTGTCGAGAGATCCTGGCCGGATTTCGCTGCGCCGCCGATCGCCTACCCGCTCCAGCCACCAGCGCTTCTGCGTCCCGTCTCCAGTTAGAACAATTGCTGACGGCTCAACAGGCTGCTCTCCAACTCGACCAGCAGGGGCAAGATGTAATTTTGGGCTTGAGTCAAACCCCCAAAACCCTACCCGCTCAATATTTTTACGACGATCGCGGCTCGCAGTTGTTTGAGCAAATTTGCACCCTGCCGGAGTATTACCCGACTCGGACGGAAGCTGGGATTTTGCAGCGTTACGCCAAAGCGATCGCTGAGTTAACCGGCCCCTGCGAGCTGGTGGAACTGGGCAGCGGCAGTTCAACTAAAACTCGCCTGCTGCTGGATGCTTACACCAATTTAAAGGCGGGGCTGCACTATCTGCCGATTGATGTTAGCGGCGGCATTTTGGCAACCAGCGCCCATGATTTGCTGCGTGATTATCCAGATTTAAACATTCACGGCCTGGTGGGCACCTACGAACTGGGCTTGCAACACTTGCCGCCCCGCCAACTGACCAGCCGAATGATTGGCTTTTTAGGCAGCACCCTTGGCAACCTGACGCCACCAGAGTGCGATCGCTTTTTTGCCCAAATTCGGTCGGCGCTCCAGCCGGAGGAATTTTTCTTACTGGGCGTAGATTTGCAAAAAGAGATTTCTCAACTTGAAGCCGCCTATAACGATGCTGAGGGGGTGACGGCCGAGTTTAACCTGAATATGCTGCAACATCTTAATTGGCGATTTGGCGCTAATTTCGACCTCCGCCAGTTCCGCCATCGAGCAATTTATAACTTAGCTGAACAGCAAATTGAAATGCATCTAGACAGTCTTTGCGATCAAGAGATTAGGTTGAATAAACTGAATCACACCGTTGCGATCGCGGTTGGCGAGAACATTTTGACCGAAATCTCTCGCAAGTTTAGTCTGGTTATCCTGCAACAAGAGCTAGCCAAGCACCACCTGATCGCAATTCAACAGTGGACAGATCCCCAACAGTGGTTTGGCCTCATGCTCTTTCAGTTTAAGCCTGAGGTGGAATGATCATTCCATGTTCTTGAAAGGCCAGCCGGACTCGATAGCGGAATTCTCGCGCCACTTTCCACTGCTGAAGGGGAGCAGTTTTGATCCACACCCGCAGTAGGGTGCCCGTGAGCGCTAAGTCATCTACGCCCAAGACTTCTGGGGATTCCAGGATCCGATCGCGCCAGGCTGGCTCAGTGTAGAGTTGATTGCCCACGTCTTTCAAAATCCCCAGCGCCACTTGCACATCAGCGAGATAAGGAACTTCAATTCCTAGATCTACTCGTGACCAGTGGCGCGTCAGGTTTTCTACTTGGGTAATCGCACTGTTGGGGACTGTAATTAGCCGCCCTTCGCTGTTGCGGAGCTGAGTCACCCGCAGGTTCAAGTTCTCCACCAGCCCGGAGGCATTGGCTAGTTTCACTACATCCCCAACCGCAAACTGATCTTCGACCAAAATCAGGAAGCCATTCACCACGTCTTTAATTAAACTCTGGGAACCGAAGGAAATTGCCAAACCCAGAATTGCTCCACCGGCCAAAATGGAGCCGGTAGAAACTTCCATTTTATTCAGCAGCCAGAGCACCACGGCAATGATAATCAGCGTTTTGAACAGACCCTTTAAAGCAGAGGAAATCGTGCTGGCTCGGACTCCTTTTCGCTGCGTATCTCTGATCGAGAAAAAGGCATTTTGATGCCAGGTTGTGATCGCCCGATCGATTAATTCATCACAGAGGCGAGTGCCAAGGCTGATCATGAACAGGGCAATCAGAATATCAATTGGGGTGCCAACAATCCAGCGCTGATAGGGTCTGAGCGAGGGCAGGCTGGTTACGATGCTCCAGATGCTGAAATAGCAAATGATTACCACTGACCAAAACAGCAGCCAGCGCAGCAACCGCACCAGGTTTAACTTGCGCTGGACGGCGGATTGCTGGCGCAGGTTGGAGATAAACTGCGATCGCATCGCGGCAAACCGCTCCCACTGAGCTTGCACAGTTCCAGCCGCATTAGTTGGGGGAACAACAGGCTCAGCCTCGACCAGAGGTTCATGATTGGTGGCTGCTTTGGACTCTGCCAGTTGAGATTGCAGTGATTGCTGCCAGCGGCGTAGCCGACCTTCAATCAGCCAGCCAATGACGCTTACTGCTAAGATGACTGCGATCGCCAACAGTGCCTGCTGCCGCCCGCGACTTTGTGATTCCTCTGACAGGAGGTCTAGATTTCGCACTAAGTCTGCTTGGAGAATTTTTTGCCACTCGGTTGCCAGTTCATTGATCGTTTTGAGATGAAAGTCAGAATCATCATTCGTGACGGTCATTAAGCGGAGGGGACGACTACTATCTTTGTCTGTGGCAGTCAGTACCGTCAGCTTGTTCAAGGTCGTGGTTTCCACTTTTAAAGAGCCAGGGTCTTTGAACGTTTCGACAGCTCGATTCAGATTGGCAGTAATTAAGTTGGCCCGCGCCTCGACGGGGGTAGCCTCGCCAATGCTCGTGCGATCGGCAACGGTTGGGGCTGCAATTTGAAATAAATCTTTGCTGTCGAGGGGAGATTTTACCCAAGCGACTTCTAAAGCGCCGTAGCGGGTGACATGATCAGGCGGGGTCTGACCAGGGGTTGTTGGTAAGGAAAACTGCCCCCAGCTTACGGTTGCCCAACTCAGGCTCAGGGCCAAAGCAAACACGCCCAAAAGCACCCACCTGATGATGCGGTGACGATGCAAGAGGCTGACATTAGGTATTCTGTGCTTCATGGGCCAAAGACTGTGGTTTAGTTTGGCCCCAGTTTAGCGGCACCCTTTCCAGTCCGACAAATGAGAATGGGGAAGGTAGAAGGTCAAAGGCAGAGGGCAGAAGGGTTAGACGGATTCCTTCTGCTTTTCCTTTCCTTACTTGACTGGATTGACGATAATTTCCGCTGTTTTGGGAGCGCCCTGCGTAATCACGGCATAGCGATCGCTGCTCGCCCAGCCTGGTTGTCCGTTGATCAAGATCCGCGCTTCCACCGCATAGATTTGATCAGGCTTAATTTGCTGGGGATTGTAAATTAACTGGAAGGGAAAGGGCACCTGCGCCCCATTCGTGTTGATAACTTGCTCAGCCAGCGGCGGCGTATCGGTGCGACTGACGTTGCGGAGCCTGACTTCGACAGTGGCGTTTTCGGGCAAGGCAATCCGCTGTCGATAGCTGACTGTGCCTGAAATAACGGCAGATTGCTCGGACGATTGGCAGTGGTACATAAACTGATCGCCATCTCGCTGCTGAACCAGACTCAAGGCTTGGGCCAGCGTCACATTTTCTTGATCAGCGAACGGCTCAGTTTTCATGACGCAGTTATATTTGAGGGCTGTGGCTAGGCTGGGGCCGCTGAAGCTCGCCTGTTCGACCCGTTCTTGGTAAGACTTGCCATCTTTGAACACAATCGTCAATTGACTGCGATCGATGGTGTAGGCAATGCCCTGCTCAGATTTGCCAACATAACTTTGCCCTTGCTTTTGAACCGGCACTCGCTCTCGTCCAAGCCCGTCTGCATCCGTCACAACCATTAGCAAACTGGCTTCACCCAGACAAATATTGACAAAATGAAACTCGCTGCGGAAATAAGCCACTTGCTTAAACCGACCGCAACCCTGGGTGGCAAAATCAATCGTCAACGGCTCTGAAGGCTCAGCCCTGACGGGTGCCAAGGGCAACAGGCTAGCCACCAGTCCAAGCAAAATCAGCGATCGCATCTCCAAACTCCTTCAGCCAACTCTGGCTCACTCCACACTGCGATCCAAAATTATCGCAATTCTGGCTCAAATTCATCTGCTGTTACCATTTTGAAAACGCTATATAACAAACATGGACGAATTTTGAGCAATAATACAATTTGCAGACAGCCCACTTTTTTGATCATGATCAGCCAACCTTCTCAACAGGACATCCGAGAGAATACTGAAGTTGTCCGTCTATATCCCCCAACAAGCCATTTAGGTGGATTGAATCCGTCTATATCCCCAAATCGGTTAAATAGATGGACAGGTATCCGCCCATATGCCAAATTAAGGGATATAAGTCGATAGCTATCCGTCTATATGCCTCTGTAAGCGATATAGGCTGATGCTGTCCGTCTATTTAGAGTTAGGCGCAGAAGTTTGGCTTAGAGGTAAAGTAACCGATGGATTTCTTGACAATCTCTGGATGGTTCTTGACTGCTCTTGGGCTGCTGTTCGGTATTTGGCAATGGTGGCGGACGAAGCGACTCGTGAAGCGACATCGGGAGCAGATGCTCTTTTTCATCAACCACGCTAACTATGTTAGTTTCGAGCACGAGTTTATCGACGAGATTGCCATGAGTATGGAAGACAAGGTTGTCCTTCGCTACCTTGTATCATGGCACCAAGCTGGCTGCGACCTTTACATGGCGCAAGTAGAGTTTTTTCTGTCCTTGGTTGACACGTTCACTTACGAAGACCTCAAGAAACTCTGTAACACCTCGCTAATTTCTTATCAATGGCAGGAGGAGTTTTGGCGAGTTCTGGTGTCGCAGCGTGAGGAGAACCGGAAAAAGCCACTTCCTGACAAGTACTGGGTAGTCGAAAACGGTCAGCAACCCCGATTTGCGTACTACCAGCGTATAGGGGGATCAGGGAAGAAAAGCACGCCTCCTAAAGATAGTATTTGAAGACTCTACAGTTGAATTGATTAAGCATTCTTGCCTAACAAGCGCGTGCACCGGAACGGAGGTTTACACTATCGGTTATGTATACAACGTGAGTTCGACAGAGGCTGAAACCCTTATTCTTGCGTTGGCTACAAACCTCATTCTTTCGTCGAAAGACCCAAAATTCATGTTTTCATCGAACTTACGTTATACAAGCCTGGTCGCCGTCCGGTGACGCGCCAGCCGTTATGCGGCTCACATCTTAGGTAGGGACAAAACCGAAAAATTGTCTGTCCACAGTCATGCTCAAGTCATCACAAAACTCCTGAAAAATTCATAGAGTTTAGATTAATCTGATTCTTATCTATCATTAGCACCATTTCTATGGCTATCAGCCTTTCACTGCAAGACTATTGGGAGCTATTTGAGGAAACGGCTGTTACAATCCCCAATCCCTGTACTATGGCGATCAATGATGGTATCTGGGCATACCCCAAGCAACTGGGTCGGGTGCGACCTCAACTTGATTTAGGAAGTAAAAGGTGCTAATCCTAGGGAAACAATTTAGGCGGGAAAACTATGGCAGCACGATTAATCAGTGTTGAGGGAGGTCAAGTCAAGATAGAAGTGAC
>JAHHGS010000136.1 GCA_019359715.1 Aphanocapsa sp. GSE-SYN-MK-11-07L
GCAAGCGAAGAATGTTCCTCAACTGCTCAAGCATCGGTGTGCCTACCTCAATGGATACTTCTCAACCGCACCTCAGTAAATAGGGTGGCTAAGCATAAATGCTTAACGCAAAACTGGGATGCTCCCTAACAAAGTCTGTAGAGTCCTTGAGCTTGCTGATTGGTTAGCTGCATAACTGGGGTTGATTGATCCCCCAATCATAACTTTAGAAATTATCGAGCAGCTTAAGCCATAGTGTTAATTTCTAAACACTAGGTTGACTCGACTGCTAGTTTAGTTCTCAATCTTAGTGAAATTAGCGGGTAACTTTACTGGACTTCCGAATTGCGGTAGCCGTAAAAATCAATCCGGTAGTCGGTAATTTTAATTCCTGCTTGTTGTTCCACTTGGGCCAGTAGTTCCGATGGCAAAGCAATTTGAATATCGATAATTTGCTGCGTGTCAAGGCAATTAACGTGGCTATGAGAATCGCTGATGTTGCCGTACAAGCGTCCATCCGATCGCTCGACGCATTCAATGATTCCCTGCTCTGACAAGGCTTCTAGATTTTGATAAACCGAGGTGTGGCCAATGTCTTGTCCCTGCTGGTTGAGGCGATCGTAAATTTGGCGGGCAGACAGATGCTCTTTGGTTTGCCACAGTAATTCTAGAACCGCCCGCCGTTGCCGACTCAAGCGCATTCCTAAACACTGGCATTTTTCCAGCGCATCCTCCAACGAACGAATCGCTTTTGCTGACACACCATCTTGGGAATTTAACACCACTGATCCTTATCCCTTATAGCTTTACAAAACACCTTCACCCGTTGGTCTGGCTAGATTAGAAATCCAGGTCTTGCTGAAGCCTGACCTCGATCATGACCGGAATCCAAACCGGGGATTTGTGGCTAATGTTTCTATAGCTTTATCATAAGCGAAATCAATTTGACTTCGGTTTTGAGGGAGCGATCGCCATTCAGTTAGCTCAATTAGCTATTGGCTTCGATCGCTCCCTCGGCTTGGTGAACCAGCGATCGCAGTTCGTCTAAAGTCGATGGGTTAACCTGCTGCCACAGCCCGCGCTGATGGGCTTCTAGCAGTCGTTCCGCCATGTCTCGCAGGGCCCAGGGGTTTTTCTGCTGCACAAAGGCTTGAACTGCCGGATCAAACAAATAAGCGGCGGCAATCCCCTCGTACATGTGGTCAGCCACACAGTTAGCCGTCGCATCGTAGCCAAACAGAAAATCGACTGTGGCCGCCAGTTCAAACGCGCCTTTATAGCCGTGGCGCATCATGCCAGCAATCCACTTCGGGTTGATCACACGGGAGCGATAAACGCGAGCAATTTCCTCTGAGAGCTGCCGCACTTGGGGATTTTCCGGGCAGGCATTGTCGCCAAAGTAAGTGGTCGGGTTTTGTCCTTGCCTATTGCGGACGGCAGCGGTCAACCCGCCTTGAAACTGGTAGTAGTCATCGGAGTCGAGCAAATCGTGCTCTCGATTATCTTGGTTGTGCAAGACAATTTGCATTTGGGACAGCCGCTGCTCAAAGGCGGCCGGGGCGGTGTGGCTGTCGGCTTGCCCCGTGTAGGCGTAGCTGCTCCAGTTGATGTAGGCTTGGGCTAAATCGGCATCGCTCGTCCAGTTTTGGGCGGCCATCAGCCCTTGTAAACCAGCTCCGTAAGCGCCAGGCTGAGAGCCAAAAATCCGATAGCGTGACTGAGCGATCGCCTCTGCCTCACTCAGTCCCTCTCCCTGCCAGCGTTGAGTCTCAGCTAAAACTTGCGCCGCCAGCGGGTTTTGATCCGGCGGTTCTGCCAGTTGGGCGACTGCCGCCACGGCTTGGTCAAATAGGTCAATCAAATTCGGAAAAGCATCTCGGAAAAAGCCGGAAATTCGCAGCGTCACGTCCACCCGTGGCCGTCCCAAAATCGCCAAGGGCAAAACCTCAAAATCAATCACCCGTCGCGATGCCCCTTCCCAGACGGGTTGTACCCCCAGCAGGGCCAAGGCTTCAGCCAAATCATCGCCGCCAGTTCGCATCGTGGCGGTGCCCCAAACCGAAAGCCCCAGACTGCGCGGGTATTCACCGTTTTCTTGGCTGTAGCGCTCAACCACGGCTTCAGCGGCTTGCCGCCCCACGTGCCAAGCGCTTTCGGTCGGAATTGCCCGCAAATCCACCGAGTAAAAATTGCGTCCAGTCGGTAAAACATCAGGGCGGCCGCGCGTCGGCGCTCCAGATGGCCCACTCGGCACATACCGTCCATCCAGACCGCGCAGTAGATTACTCAGTTCTTGGTCAGTTTGCTGGAGGGCAGGCAAGAGGCGATCGCCGATCCACGCTAATACTTGCATGGTCGCAGCCCCCAAGTCATCTGCCCCCCTAACCCCCCAATTCTGAGCTTCGACGTGAGCTTTCGACCCGTCGGCTGACGCTCTGGGAAGCCTGAGCTCAAGCCGAAGGGCGCTCAGCCGAACGGGGGAACCAGAGCTGAAATCCCCCAATTTTGGGGGATTTAGGGGGCGTTCTGAGAGTTGGGCAAGAGATTTAGAATCTAATTTAGCCCCAGCCATTACCTGTTCCACTAAAACAGCGGCTTGCTGTTCAAGTAGGGCGATCGCATCGCCTACAATTCGCGCTGGTTCTGACCGCAACAGCTTCTGTTCGCCTTCACTCAGCAACTCGGCCGGATCAGCCGTTAGCGGATCAAACTCCAATCCCCAATCTTGAGCTAAAGCGCGGGTCAGCCCAAGCTGCCCTAAACCGGGCTGCCGGGCCAGGGCAACCAGCAAATCTCGTAGTTGTCTGCCCTGGGGACACTGCCCTAAAATATGCAGCCCATCCCGAATTTGGGCTTCTTTGAGTTCGCACAGGTAGCCATCGGCTTGATTTAGAAAGGCTTGCCAAGGATCAGTCGTCAGCAGATTAGCCCGCTGGCGGCTAGTCATTAACTCTTGGTCAAGATGCTCTTGGTCAATCAGGGTTTGAATCTGGGTGCGAATTAAACCCAGCCGGCTTGGATCAAGGCTTTCGGCTTGGTAATACTCGTCGATTAAGGCTTCTAGGGTTTCCAGCGGCCCGTAAAGCTCGGCTCTGGTTAGGGGCGGGGTGAGGTGGTCAATAATCACCGCTTGCGATCGCCGCTTAGCCTGGGAGCCTTCACCGGGGTCATTGACAATAAACGGGTAAAGATGGGGCAGCGGGCCGAGCGCTACTTCAGGGTAGCAGTTCTCTGAGAGGGCAATACTCTTGCCGGGAAGCCATTCTAAGTTGCCGTGCTTGCCGACGTGAACGATCGCTTGAGCCGCAAAATTAGCTCTCAGCCAGTGATAAAAGGCCAGATAGCGGTGGGGCGGTTCCAGATCAGGAGCATGGTAATTCAGGCTGGGGTCAAGGTCGTAGCCCCGCGCTGGCTGGACGCCGATTAGCACATTGCCAAACTGCCAGCCAGCAATCGGAAACACCCCGGCTTGAACCTGCTGCTCTGGCGGGCCCCAGCGATCGCGGATGCCCTGCTGGACTGGGGCGGGCAAACTGGCAAAGTAGGTTTGGTACTCCGTCAGGGATAGGGATTGATGGACTGGCCGCAGTTCCCAGCCCTCTGGATCGTTGGTAATGCCCGTCGTCAACAGTTGAATCAAATCGTCGCCAGTCGTTGGTAAAGGCTGATCGCCCAAGTCATAGCCTGCTTGCTGTAAAGCCTTAAGAATTTCAACACAACTGGCCGGAGTATCTAAGCCGACCCCGTTGGCTAGCCGCCCATCGCGAGTGGGGTAATTTGCTAACACCAGCGCAATCCGGCGATCGGCAGGGGGAGTTTGCCGCAGCTTGACCCAATTAGCGGCTAAATCCGCCACGAAAGCAACTCGATCGTCGATCGGCTGATAGCCAACCACGTCTGTTTCCAGCAGCGGGTGATGGGTTTGAGCCTGCTTAAAGGAAATCGCCCGACTGATGATTCGGCCATCGACTTCCGGTAGGGCAACATTCATGGCCATATCCCGCGGCGAAAGCCCTTGCCATTCCGATTGCCATTGGGCTATTCCACTGCCACTTAAGATCACCTGAATCACAGACACGTCCAACTGCTGCCAGAGGTCAAGGTTAGGGATTGCTTCTGATAGCTTAGCCAGGGAAAAACTGGTCGCGTTCAGGAATAGCTGGACTGCTCGCGCTTGCACAAGCTGCTTGAGGTCAGACTGTACCTCTGGGTCTTGTAGCGACTGGACAAAAATCGGCAGGGGAGTTAGCCCCCGCTCCGCGATCGCTTGGCAGAGGGCATCAATCGGTTTAGTATTTCCGGCCAAGTAATGGGCGCGGTAAAACAGGATGCCAACTTGAGCAATCTCGGTTGGCATCGAACCCGTCGGCATAGAACTCGCTGCGGCCCAGGCATACTCCCCCAACCGAGGCACAGCTTGGGGAGAGGCTAACCGGTAGTCGTTCCCCAAACAGAGATTGGCTAAATACTTGAGGGCGTTGCAGGTATTGTCTACGCCGCCTTCGCTCAGGTAGCGCCAAAATTGATGCACCACCGTCAGCGGCACCGTCGAATGGCTGATTAGGTCAGGGTCAGGGCGATCGTCGCCGGGTAGCACCAACAGAGCGGCTCCAGTGCGTTCCACCGTTGCTTTGACGACTTCTAGCCCATAGCTCCAGTAGGCGCGGCCGCCCAGCAGCCGCAGCACAATCACTTGGGCTGATTCGAGCACATCGTCAGCGTAGGTATCGATCGTCAATTGCTGCTGCAACTGGAGCAGGTTAGCCACCCGCAAAGCCGGAAATTCTGGCGGCAACTGGGGTAGCGCCTGGGCTAAAACCTGAATATCGGTATCTGCTGCCGTGACCAAAACCAGCGGAGCTGGCGTCTGCTCAACAAAGATTACCCCAGATTGCCCCGGACTCCACCCCCCCGGAATTGCTGCCAAACGATGCATAAGCCTGAAAATCTGCCTTACGAAAAAATTCTGACTGGTCATGCACAAGTGATACTTATCAAGGTGCTTCGTGCGCCGAACAAGATGACCCAAGGAGACAACCGATACAGCACAACCAAATCCCAACTAGGAAAGTTAAAGAATCTGGTGGGGTTGCTGCTCTTGTCAAGATAGCAAGTTACAAAGATAAAGCTAGGCCAAGCTACCTGGCAACACTTGCGAACTTTAGGCAAAAAGACAGGAGAGTGACCTGTCAGAGAAAAATGTTTGACCAAGCGTTACCAGGGGCAGAGCTAGAGCGTTTATCGACGCTCCTAGTCAGTATGGCTGCTAGCTTGAAAAAACCTGTCACAACGTTGACTGAGCAGCAGTTGACAGCACCAACCGTCGATCGCTTTACCGTCATTACCTCAGCCAAGTTTAGTGCTTGTTTGCAGGCAATCCAAACTGATCAGCCAGCGGTGTTCCAAACCCGGCTGACCTTTGCCCCAGCGACGATCGCTGATTTTTTGCACCAGCTTCAGCAAACTTCCCCAGACCACAAACAGGTTGCCCAAGCGATCGCCCAGCTTTCCAGCAAACCTAATGATGGTGGACTGCAAAGCCAATTCACGCTAGAACTGCTGACGCTGCTGTCGAGTCAGCTTCTCCCTGCTACCTGCCAGCCCGCCGTCGAAGCGGCGATGGAGCAGCAGATTAAGCAAGAGCGGCTGCTCAACCAGGTGACAACCCAAATTCGGCAGAGTCTAGATTTGCCGGTAATCTTGAAGACCGCCGTTGAGCAGGGACGAGCCTTTTTACAGGTTGATCGGCTGCTGCTGTTTCAGTTTTTTCAATCGGTCAATCAAGACCCGGCGGCTGAGACAGACTGGCAATTTCAGGGGCGGATTACCTATCAAGCCCTGGCTTCTGAGCAAATTTCCTCTGTCCTAGATATCAGCGATGGCTGCTGGTTTGATCAGAGCCAAAGCAGCCGCGAAAGCTACCGACAAGGGAAAATTGTGGTGGTTGAAAATATCTATCACCACTACCAGCACTCTCCCTGTCTGCTCGATTTGCTCTCTCAGTCTCAGGTGCAGGCCAAGCTAGTTGTCCCAATTATTGTCCAAGACCAGCTCTGGGGGCTGCTGATTGCCCACCAGTGCGATCGCCCGCGCCAATGGCAACCCCACGAACAAAAATTTCTGCGCCGTATTTCTGAGCACCTAGCGATCGCGATTTACCAAGCTCAGCTCTACGCCCAAGTCCAGCAGCAAAAGCAAACCCTAGAGCAACGGGTGGTCGAACGCACCCAGGCCCTACAGGAAGCCCTGCGATCAGTGCAATCTGCCAACCGGGTCAAGAGTGATTTTTTGGCCACCATGAGTCATGAGCTACGGACGCCGCTGACCTGTGTGATTGGCATGTCGGCCACCCTGCTCCGCTGGTCACTCGGCCCGCTCAGCGATAAGCAGCGCAGCTACATCAAAACCATTCATGACAGCGGTGAACACCTGCTGGAGTTGATCAACGACATTCTTGATTTGTCTCAGGTGGAAGCCGGTAAAACCACCTTAAATGTTAGTGAGTTTTCACTGGCTCAGGTAGCTCGGCAAAGTATCCGGGTGGTGCGAGACAAAGCTCAACAGGCAGAGGTTGAACTAAAATCCCAAATTCAAATTCCCGATGCTGGCGATCGGTTTGTGGCTGACCAGCGTCGTTTACGGCAAATTCTGCTCAATCTGCTCACAAATGCAATTAAATTTACACCAGCCGGTGGCAAAGTCACCCTGCGGGTTTGGCGAGAGGCCAACACAGCGATTTTCCAGGTCGAAGATACCGGAATTGGCATTCCGACCAGTCAGCAGCCGCTCTTGTTCCGCAAATTTCAGCAGCTTGACTCTTCCTACAAACGCAGTTACGAAGGCATGGGTTTAGGGCTGGCCCTGACCAAACAGTTGGTCGATTTACACCAGGGTTGGATTGGCGTGGAATCGGCAGAAGGCAAAGGCTCGGTCTTTACGGTTGAGTTGCCAATCCAATCGCTGCCCCTGGCTAACCCGATTCTAGAGCAGAGCCAGCTCCCAATGGCAGCGGCGGGTCGAATTATTCTAATTGAAGCGCAGGAAGAGTCAGCCAACTTAATTTGCGACATTTTAACTGCCGCTGGCTATCAGGTGATTTGGATGATTGACCCCGCCACGGCTGTCCAGCAAATTCAGCTTTTGCAACCGTTAGCGGTGATCAGTGCCCTCGACTTACCCAGCATGGACGGCTATGAAATTCTCCGCCGCCTCCGGCAGCATCCCCTCACCAATGAAATCAAAATTATCGCCCTCACTTCTTCACTCTTACCTGAAGAACAACAGGAGCTATTGGCGATCGGCGCTAATTCTTATTTGACCCGCCCGATCGACCCTGAACACTTACTCTACAAAGTGTCAGCAGTTTTAGCGGCTGCCCCCTCTTGACCAGACTGTCTGAATGACCAACATGCCACAATAAACTCAGTGAGTACGGTGAGGCTGATGCAAACCACGACCCTCTATGATCAAGACTTTTACGCCTGGACGCAGCGTCAAGCTGCGCTACTGCACTCTGGGAAGTTAGATCAACTTGATATTGAAAATCTGGTGGAGGAGATTGAATCGTTGGGCAAGCAACAGCGCCAAGAATTAGAAAATCGACTTGGTGTTTTGCTGGGGCATCTCCTCAAGTGGCGCTACCAACCCGATGCTCATTCCAAAAGCTGGCGGGCTACAATTCGGGAACAACGCCGTCGAATCAAACGGCTGCTGACAGATAACCCTAGTCTCAAGCCCGATCTTCCAGAAGCCATTCAGCGAGGCTATGAGGATGGTCTAGACTTGATCGATCGAGAAACGCCCCTCGACTCCCGACAACTCCCCCCAACCTGCCCCTTCTCAGAAACTGAAATCTTCGAGCAGCCTGCGGAACTGGAGCCGTAACAGTAGCTTCTCTCCCAACCATGACCGCCTTAAGGCTCAATCAAGGATCGATCCGACAGGTAAGTATTATGAAAGCTGAGTGCTTGCTTTAGAAGGGATATATTCAACTCGATTAGCTAGATCTTGAGGGTCGCTTGCTTTCGCAATAATTTCCAGATCATGAATGCAATTTCCGACAGCGACCAGTTGACGGGCATAGATAACTCCTGCAAAGGGAATATTAGCAACTTGGCGATGATGGGCTTCAACCAGAAAATCTTGATCTTGAGAAAACATAACTCTTTGCAGTTTGAGAGCACGATCTAGGAGAAGCGAATCGGGTGTGGCGGTTAAACCATCTTCTTGAACGGTCAAGACATCAACACCGCGTAAGCGTAAGCCAAGTGAAATCGCCCGATGAACATGCTCATCGATGTAGAGAGCAATTGCCACTAAATGAGTCCTTGAGCGCGTAGCTTTCGGATGAGCGGGGATTGACCAGCAGCTTGTTGCTGATGAATCGCATACTGTTCGCGCCGTTTAATATCGGCATCAAGGTCTGCTTGATGATCCCAATAGTAAGCGAGGGCTGAATAAATCTGGCTCATTGACAAATAGGGATGCTGAAAGTGAAGTTCTTCAGGACTCCAGCCGTTAGCAAGCTGACCCGTGACTAACTCGATCACTTTCATGGTGGTTCCTGCAATGATTGGAGTGTTGTTTGGGTCGAGTTCTACATATTTATGGCCTGTTGCGGTGGTCATGGTGGGAGAGATCGTCTTACTAAACACTTGATCGGCTGCTCAATTCTGGCATAAACACAATCGATGACGTTTCAAAATCACCTCAGACATGCCCTAACCTCCTAAAATAAAGGGCGTCATTGCGATCGCTTTTCCATCATGAGCCAACAGGGCAAACCTGCCTGGGCAGGGGATGATTTACTTTCTCGCTGCGTCAACAGCTTGATTCGCACCAAGCCAATTTATGCTTTGCTCAAACAGCAGGCTAGGCAAGTTCTGATTAAAACCGCCGAGAAAAACGGCATTCCCTGGCGGCAGCACTCCGAAGAACTGGCAAAATCAGGCTTACAGGCGGACTTAGAGCAAATTACTCGTCCAGATGTGACTTACCCGGACTATTATCAGGTGCCCTTCCATGCCTATGCCGAGGGAAATTTGTGCTGGCAAGCCGCCTTTGAAGCCGAATCTGCCACCTATGCGATGGGGCTGCGGGTCTGGAAAGATGAACCCTTGACCTGGCAGGTAGCCCAAGCGCGCTTACGGGGGAGTTTTCATCAAGTGCTAGCGGCTCAGATTGCTCAGCCCGTTCAAGATATGCTCGACATTGGCTGTTCCGTTGGCATTTCTACCTTGACTCTGCATCGCTATTACCAAGCAACTCAAACAGTTCCCGTGCGGACAGTCGGGCTGGATTTGTCGCCCTATATGCTAGCCGTTGCCCGGCACCAAGATGTTAAGCAGGAAATTGCGGACTGGATTCACGCCAGAGCCGAAGCTACGGGTTTACGAGATCGCAGCTTTGATCTCGTCACGCTCCAGTTTGTGATTCACGAACTGCCCCGGCAAGCCACCACGGCTGTGTTTCAGGAAGCTTGGCGCTTGTTGCGTCCCGGTGGCTACTTGGCGATCGTTGATAATAACCCGCAATCGACCGTGATTCAGAATCTGCCGCCAGCCCTGTTTACGCTGATGAAGAGTACCGAGCCTTGGTCAGACGACTACTACACGTTTGATGTCGAGGCAGCTATCCAAACAGCAGGCTTTACCTCTGTTCTAACGGTTGCCAGTGATCCGCGACATCGAACCCTACTAGGACGCAAGCCGTCGCTGGAGAACGCCAACTAGTTATTGAGAATTTTGGGGACGCGGAAAAAATCACCATCTTGATCGGGGGCGATCGCCAGCATTTGCTCTCGATCCACTGAGACTTGCAGTTGGTCAGGGCGAGTGATGTTGCTGACGTCGATCGCTCGTGTAGTCGGCTGCACGTCGCTAACATCTAGTTCCCCCAGTTGCTCAAAGTAGTCAAGGATTGACCCTAACTGAGTCGTCATTTGTTTGACCTCTGACTCGGTTAACTCTAGCCGAGCCAAGTGAGCAACTTTCTTCACCAATTCTTGATCAATCATGGCTTAGCTTTAGAAAAACACATCTGCGGTTGAGCGCCCAGTTGTCTTTAGCCAGTTTTGGGCCTCAATGTAGTTGTTGGGGGCCAGACTAATTGCCCGTTTCCAGTATTCTGCCGCTTGATCGTAAAACTGCTCAGCCTGATCTTTTTCGCCAGCCTCCTCCAAACGCTCTCCTTGGTGGTGAAAGATCACCGCCACATTGTTGAGGGCTTGCGGCATCCGGGGATTCAGATCTAGGGACTGATGATAGTAATCTAGCGCCCTTTCATGTTCGCCATTGCTGGCGTGAATTAAACCAATGTTGTAAAGCACAAAGCTGCGATCGTAGGGATCTTCTTCCAGCCGCAATGCTTCTTCGTAGTTTTCTAAAGCTTCGGCATACTCGCCCTCAGCCTGGGCCGACATGCCATCGCGATAGTAAGCAAAGGCTTCTTTTTCTTGGTTGGAGGCGGGCAGAACTTTCAGGATCATGTCTGCCATGACGGTAAACGTCTTGTCGATGAAGTTATCGTTGCGCTGAGATCTAGGCATAATTGGCGAGTCCGTAAAGAGTTGACGGAGATGGGTGACCTGGGATTCGAACCCAGAACCAGCGGATTAAGAGTCCGATGCGCTGCCGTTGCGCCAGTCACCCACTAGATGAGATCTTACCTGAATATTACTTGATCGCGATTTGAATGAAGTTGCTAGCGCTTCTCCACCGGCATCCTTAAGTATTAATGGTTAGATAGACAAGATTCAATAATTCTTAGCTAGTTTTAATAAAGTTATCAGGGCAAATTCAGACCGATCGCCGATTCTAAGTTAACTCAGCGGCAGCATTCAGACCAAAATAACGATGAAGAAACGGTATTTTTTACAGGCAGGCATCGCCGCGATCGCTGGCGTTGGGCTATCGCGTTATCTATCTGGAGTTGGCACAGCCACGGCCAAAGGCAACTTTGAGATTAGCAAAACAGAAGCAGAGTGGCGAAAGATTCTGACTCCAGACCAATTTTACGTCCTGCGTCAGCATGGGACTGAGCGCCCCAGCACCAGCCCTCTGGACAAGCAGTCCGGTAAGGGAGCCTACGCTTGTGCTGGCTGCAACTTGCCGCTATTTTCTTCCACGACTAAGTTTGACAGTGGAACTGGCTGGCCAAGTTTTTATGCGCCGATCAAAGACGCGATCGCCACGACGATCGACAAGTCGCTGTTGATGACCCGGACTGAGGTGCATTGTCGGCGCTGTGGCGGACATTTGGGGCATGTCTTTGACGATGGGCCGCCGCCTACAGGTAAGCGCTACTGCATGAATGGAGTGGCGCTTAAATTCACTCAGGACTAGACCGCTCAAAATCAGCACGACCAGGAATGCAAGCAATGGGGCTTCAGTTTGGGCGAGAAATCTGCGGCGACTTCAACTTGGCGGCTGGGCGCGAGTGGTTAGTCACCAACGGCATTGGCGGCTATGCTTCAGGCACCGTGGCTGGAGTGCTGACTCGTCGCTATCACGGTTTACTTGTTGCCGCCTTGGCTCCTCCCTTGGGGCGAACGCTGCTGTTGGTCAAGCTGGATGAAACGGCAGAGTACGATCGCCAAACCTATCCCCTCAGCCCAAACCGGTGGGCAGATGGCACCGTCTCACCGGAGGGCTATCGCTACATTGAGCATTTTGGTTTGGACGGCACCATTCCAACCTGGCGGTTTGCGATCGCCGATGCCTGGCTGGAAAAACGAGTTTGGATGCAGCAGGGAGCCAACACAACTTATATTCAGTACGTTTTGACGCGAGCCACCCAAGCGCTCAGCCTTAGCCTGAAAGCCTTGGTCAACTATCGCGATTACCACGGCATCACCAACAGCAATGGCTGGCAGATGGCGATTGATCCAACTGAACAGGGGATTTGTGTGACTGCCTATCCGGGAGCCACCCCGTTATATTTGCTGACCGATCGGGGCAGCGTAGCTTCAATTCATGACTGGTACAAGGGATTTGACCTGGCCGTAGAACGCTACCGGGGACTGAGCGATCGCGAAGACCATTTGCACGCTGCCACCTGCACAGCTACTCTCAATCCAGGTGAGTCTCTAATCTTTGTGGCTAGTACAGAGCCACAGCCAACCGTTTCAGCAGCGGGACTGCCAGCCCATCGAGATCGCGAGCAGAAGCTCCTCCAAGCATGGCAAGCCAATCGTCCCGACTCGGCTCCGCCTGCTCCAGCTTGGATCAATCAGTTGGTGCTGGCGGCGGATCAATTTATTGTCGATCGCCCCTTACCCGATCAGCCGGACGGCAAAACGATCATTGCGGGCTATCCCTGGTTTAGCGATTGGGGACGAGATACGATGATTAGCCTGCCGGGGTTAGCGATCGCTACTGGTCGTCCCGCAATTGCCAGCGCGATTCTGCGCACCTTTGCTCAGTACGTAGACCAAGGAATGCTGCCCAACCGCTTCCCAGATGCGGGAGAGACGCCAGAGTACAACACGGTCGATGCAACGCTCTGGTATTTTGAAGCCGTCCGGGCCTATCATGATGCGACTCAAGATAATGCCCTCTTGGAGCAGCTTTTTCCGGTTTTAGCTGAGATTATTGACTGGCACTGTCGAGGCACCCGCTACAATATTCACCTCGATCGCAGCGATGGCTTACTTTATGCTGGAGGGCCAGGAGTGCAGCTCACCTGGATGGATGCCAAAGTTGAAGACTGGGTGGTAACGCCCCGGATCGGGAAGCCAATTGAAATTAATGCCCTCTGGTACAATGCGCTGCGCAGTATGGGTGAATTTGCCCGCCATTTAGGCAAACCTGACCCAACCTATCAGGCGATCGCCGACCAGACGTTGAACAGCTTTCAGCGGTTTTGGAACGGCAGCTATTGCTTCGATCTGATTGATGGCCCGGCGGGCGATGATGCCTCGTTGCGCCCGAATCAAATCTTGGCGGTTTCTTTACCAGCCAGTCCCCTCAGCCCAGCCCAACAGCGGAGTGTGGTTGATGTTTGTGGGCAAAAGCTGCTGACTTCCTATGGATTGCGATCGCTCTCTGCCGACCATCCCCAGTATCAAGGGCACTACGGTGGCAATCAGCTCCAGCGAGATGGCGCTTATCATCAGGGCACGGTTTGGGGCTGGTTATTAGGGCCTTTTGCGCTGGCTCACCTGCGGGTCTATGGTAATCCCAGCCAAGCTCGGCAGTTTTTAGCGCCCATGGCCGATCATTTGACTCACCACGGCGTCGGCAGTCTGAGCGAAATTTTTGCTGGCGACCCTCCCCACTCTCCCCGTGGCTGTATTGCCCAAGCTTGGACGGTGGCAGAAGTGCTGCGAGCATGGTTATCGACTGAACACTTTTAGAATCGCCATCTCGCCATAGGATGGCGCTAGTGCAGGTTAAGATAGACGGGTGAAAGGTTGGTCAGGATGGCTATGACAACTCAGGTAAAGGATTTGGAGAATCAGCTTGCGGAGCTGCGGCAGGCTGCCCTAGCCGCGATCGCTGGGGCCCAAACCCTTGAATCTGTCGAGCAGTTGCGGATTGCCTATTTGGGCAAAAAGGGTGAGTTGTCGGTGGTGCTGGGCGGCATGGGCAAGCTTTCGGCTGGCGATCGCCCCCAAATTGGCGCCTTAGCCAACCAGGTTAAAGAGTTACTGCAAACTAATCTCGATCGCAAGCGCACGGATCTCTTGGCGGCTCAAATTCAGGCTCAACTGGAAGCTGAAACCCTAGATGTGACGATGCCCGGATTCTATCGACCCCAGGGACGGGTGCATCCGCTGCAAAGCACAATTGATCGGGCTTTAGATGTGTTTGTTGGGCTGGGCTACACCGTCGAGCAGGGACCAGAGATGGAAACTGACTACTACAACTTTGGGGCCCTCAACACGCCGCTCGACCATCCCGCCCGCGACATGCAGGACACCTTTTATTTGCCGGATGGCAACCTGCTGCGCACCCACACCTCTTCCGTCCAGATTCGGCACATGGAAACCAACGAGCCGCCGATTCGGATTGCCGCCCCCGGTCGCTGCTATCGGCGCGACACCGAAGATGCCACCCATGCCGCCGTCTTCCATCAGCTAGAAATTTTGGCGGTGGATGAAGGGTTGACCTTCACTGATTTGAAGGGTACGGTCAAAACCTTCTTGGAAGAAATGTTTGGGCCCGTCCCGATCCGGTTTCGGGCTAGCTACTTTCCGTTCACTGAACCTTCGGCTGAAGTAGATGTGCAGTGGAATGGGCGTTGGCTAGAGGTGTTGGGCTGTGGGATGGTTGATCCAAATGTGCTGAAAGCAGTTGGTTACGATCCAGAGGTCTATACTGGCTTTGCGGCTGGGTTTGGGGTCGAGCGGTTTGCAATGGTGCTGCACCAAATTGACGACATTCGCCGCCTCTACACCAGCGATTTGCGGTTTTTGAATCAGTTTTGAATGTGACCTTTGAGGACAGTCAGTGGCGAAATCATCTCCAGCCAAGCTTTTGGTCGTTCTGAATGGCAAGGGCGGAGTTGGCAAAACAACAACGGCGATCAATTTAGCAGCGACGTTTGCTGAAAAACTAAAGGTGCTGTTGGTCGATGCCGACCCGCAGGGTTCAGCCACGTGGTGGTTTAAGCGCAGCGATCGCCAGATGGACTTTGACTTGGCCCAAGAAACCCAGCCGGAGCTGTTGGGGAACTTACGCGACCTGTCTGGCTACCAGTTAATTGTGGTCGATACGCCGCCCGCTTTGGGGTCAAAAGCCCTCTCAGCCGTCGTGCCTGTAGCTGACTATGTTGTGCTGCCAACGCCGCCTGCCCCAATGGATTTGACCGTACTGGTCGAAACTGTTAAGGAAATTGTGATTCCGAGCGGGGTTGCCCATCGGGTCTTGCTAACCAGGGTTGACCCGCGCAGTTTAGGCGATGCCTTGGAGGCTCAAAATACGCTGTTGCAAATGGGGATTCCGGCTTGTAACTCGTTCATCAGAGCCTATAAGTCCCACGAACGAGCCGCCTTAGACGGGTTGCCGATCGCCCTCTGCCGAGGCAAGCACGTCAAAGAAGCAGATGCGGACTATCGGCGGGTTGCGGAAGAAATTCAACGAGATTGGAGAAAGTAAGACTCATGGTTAGAAAGCGCTTAGGAGATTTGATTCGGGAAGAAGCCGGTAAAGGGCTAACACCAGAAACCAATCCTACCAGTCCAAAACCGGAAGCCAGCCCAGCCCCCAATCCAAAACCTGCGGTGGCTAAGACCGCCCGTCGCAGTGCCGCCAAGCCGACGGCTACTGCACCAAAGATGGCTGCACCAGAGACGACTACTGCTAAACCACCCGTCCCAGACCCCATGATTGCTCAACTCAAAACTTCATTGGAAAAAGCCGAGCAAGCCTTGTCCCTCAGTCAGCAGCATCAGGAAGAACTCAAGCAGCAGTTAGCAGTGTCTCGCCAGCGAGAGCAATCTCTCAGTCAGCAGTTGGCCGACTGGGAGACCAAGCTCGCTGAACAACAAGCCCTTGCCCACAGACTGCAAGCTGACCTCAACCAAACCGAGAAGCTTCAGACAGAGTTAAAAGAAGCCAAGCAGACGATTCTCAAGCTCTCCGCTCAGCCGCCTGCTCCAGTTCAACCGCCTGCCACGAAGTCTTCAGAGGCGTTCGGCTCTGCCGTCCCAGAGGGAATCGCGACCAAGCCTAAATCTGAACCCAAACCTGAAGTTTACAAGTTTGAGCGGATTGGCTGGACACCGTTATCCCCCCACCTGATTGAACCAAAAGATTCCCCCAGCAAGCTCAACGACATTGATTTGGGCTGGGTTGACTAGATTTAGAGCAGCCACCACAACCGTAAATGCCTTAATTAACATGGCAATGGTTGTCAAAGGATCATCTCTATCGCAACCGTTATACTGGGGCTACTCTTCCTGAGAGACTGTCTATGGTCACGCTTCAGCTTCAGCAACTGGTTGTTTACCCTGGGCAACGTATTCAGCTTCGGAACGTGGACTGGCATGAATTTGAAGCGATTCTGGATGAGCTTGGGGAAAAACGCTCATCTCGAATTGCTTATAGCAACGGAGTTTTAGTGATTCGGATGCCGTTACCAAATCACGAAGTTGATAATGAATTAATTGGCGACATGGTTAAAATTTTGTTGGAAGAGCTTGATATTCGGAATGAATGTTTCGGCTCTACCACCTTCAAACGTCAAGATATGGCAACAGGAATTGAACCAGATCAATGCTTCTATATCGAGAACGCTGCGGTCATGATTGGGAAAAGGCGGGTGGATTTAACAATAGACCCGCCCCCCGATTTGGCGATTGAAGTAGATGTGACCTCGAAGACGGGGCTGGATGCTTATCAGAGTTTAGGGGTACCGGAGTTGTGGCGGTATGAGGAAGGGCGATTGCGAATTA
This sequence comes from Aphanocapsa sp. GSE-SYN-MK-11-07L, assembly GCA_019359715.1. Classification (GTDB taxonomy): domain Bacteria; phylum Cyanobacteriota; class Cyanobacteriia; order Thermosynechococcales; family Thermosynechococcaceae; genus JAHHGS01. The sequence goes on from JAHHGS010000136.1 coordinate 16,376, forward strand.
GCGTTCTCGAAAATGGTGCCTATCGGGAGTCCAACACCAGTCCACATTTTCCGAATTTGGCGATCGCCGAGTTAATTGCTGAGTTTGTCAATCGTGCTCAGTCTGAAGGGCGCAGTCAAACGCTGAAGGCGTTTCGCCAGCGAGTGCGAGAATGACTGTATTGATTTGGGTCGATTAGATTGAGAGCAGTCAATTGATCAATTATGGCCAACTTAGAATTGCGACACAGCGTTGATTGGCTAAAATAGTAGCCGTTCTCTGTTGTTAAAAGTTTTTCAAAACCAAAATGCGACTCTATCAAAAACCGCTCCAGTTCTTTTCGGCTCTGTTATTTGTTGGCGGCGTTGGCTGCGGACAGCCCCAGCCAACTCAACTTGAAAAATCGCTGCTGTGGGAAATCTCTGGTCAAGGATTAACCCAACCTTCGTACCTTTATGGCACGATGCATTTGACTTGCCCTAACCAGTTAGTTGTGCCGGCCAAGCTACAAGAGAAGTTAGCCAATACAAAGCAACTCTATCTAGAACTAGACATGGATGATCCCAATTTGCCGATCGCCATGCTGCAAAACTCAGCTCAAAAAGATGGCTCTACTCTCAAGACCCTGCTTAGTCCCCAAGACTACGCGATCGCCAGCCAATTCTTCCAGCAAAACGTCGGCATTCCCCTCGACAAAGTTGGCTCAATGAAGCCGATTATCTTGATTGGTCTGCTCTATCCATCTCTGCTCGGCTGTCAGCCCGGCTCTTGGGAAGCAACGTTAATTCAACTTGCTCGGACTCGAAACAGTGAAGTGCTGGGGCTAGAGACGGTGCAGGCCCAGTTTGCCATCTTTGACCAAATTCCCGCCAAAGACCAAGCGGCGATGGTGATGGAGGTGGTTAAAGATCCGGCTCAGGCCAAACAAGAACTGCAGAAGCTGCTTGCTGCCTACCAAGCCCAAGATGTGAATGAACTCTATCGCATGGTGGCAGAAGCCTCACCCACAGAAGCCCAGTTTGAGCAGGTGCTGCTCAAAGACCGCAATCAGCGCTGGATTCCAAAAATTGAGCAAGCCGCCCAAGCCAAACCCACCTTCTTTGCCGTCGGTGCCGGGCATTTGGGCGGAAAAAGTGGCGTGATTCCGCTACTGCGTCAAGCCGGCTACACGGTTAAACCTGTCCCTCTGAATCCTACCTCGCCATAACGGCTAAGCAGCGGTCAGCAGCTTTGGAATCACTACCCAGATCTCTGATCCGTCTGCTTTATTAACTTGATGCTGCTGCTAACACCCGCTTATTCGCAAGTATGCTCGGATGTGCCAGAATTTCAAGTCGGTCAAGTTTCTGTTCAAGTTATTGACTCATCTTCAAATTTTTGCATTTCCCAAGGCATTCATTTATGTATGGCTACTGTTCATGCCCTATTTAGGAACGCTATAGTGATTGGTCAACTTGGCTTGCAACTGCTCTAAACGGTTTTGAATGATTGTAGCGATCGCCCGCTGCTGTTCTTGTTCTGAAGGTGATAAAAGATCTTGATACTCGCCAAGAGCAGTTTGGAACTTGGTAAGCTGGCGGTCAAACTGGCTACCCGGATAGCGGATGTACTCCACGGTGGTTTGATCGACTTGGGCAACGTGGCAAAACTTTCGCAGCCAAGTGTTGTAGGCTAAGTCTTCACCGCCGGAGGGAAAGGTTCTAAACACCTCATCTTCGGGAAATCCTTGGATAAAGTCATGCACTTCGCGGCGCAGACAGAGGTTGAGGACAAGGGTATTGGCGATCGCCTGCTGCCAATGCGGATGCAGGCAGTCAGCCGTCCGAATTTTAGTTTTGACCGCGCCAAAGTATTCCGGCTGGTTTGAGTTAGACCTGGCCGGAATTGGCTGGTTAAGAATACTAAATCCCCAGTAAATATGCTCTGGCAGAAACCGATCGTCGCCATCGCAGAAAAACAGGGCTTGTCCCCGCGTCAAGCTCACCCCCGTGTTGCGGGCAGCGGCAGCGCCCAAATTGCGGGGATAGCTGATTAACTGGCAATAGCTTCGATCTTTTGCCCAAGCGCTAATTGTCTCCAGGGTGGTATCACAAGAGCCATCATCAACAATCACCAGATCAAACTCAACCTGCTGACTGTAAGGGTAGTTAGCCCGAAAGAAATCAATGCTGGCAGCAATGCTGTCCAGAGTTTGTAAAATGACTTGGCTACCGCGATCTTGCACCAGATTAAACACAGGCACAATCACGGAGAAGGAAGAGATGCTGGGCGGAACAGTTGACCGGAAGCGGGGAGTGTTCATAGAAATGAGCCGAAGTCTAGCGGCGATCGCAGCGCAAAACTAGGCATGAAGGTAACATATCCCTGAGCGGCAAACCGAGATTTATCAGCCAGCAGCCCATGGAATTAAGCCTACAGATGACGCTGCTGATCATCATGACAGTGGTGGCTGGGATTGCCGCGCAGGTGGCGGGTAGCCTGACCAAACTGCCCAGCATTGTGTTTTTGCTGCTGTTTGGGATTGGGCTAGGCCCAAGCGGGCTGAACCTGCTCCATCCCCATCTGCTAGGGGAAGGACTGAACGTGCTGGTGTCGCTGTCAGTAGCGCTGATTCTGTTTGAAGGAGGTCTGAGCCTAGAACTGCAAAGCATGGAAGAAGTATCGGGCAGCATTCGCAATTTAGTGACGGTGGGAATGCTAATGACGCTGGTCGGGGCTGGCGTAGCGGCCCATTGGCTGAGTGAGTTTCCGTGGGCGATCGCCTTTCTCTATGCCTCTCTGGTGGTCGTGACCGGCCCAACCGTGATTAACCCACTCCTCAAACAGGTGAGAGCCGATCGCCAAGTCAGTGCCATCTTAGAGGGCGAAGGGGTGTTGATTGACCCGATTGGGGCGATTTTGGCAGTTGTGGTGTTACAGATTGTGCTTCAGGGAAATGCCAGTCCAATCGAAGTCCTGCAAGAGCTAGGTTCCGGCTTGGGGACGGGAGCCGCGATCGGAGGTATGGGGGGGTGGGGGTTAGGGCAACTGCTCAAACGGGCGGCTTGGATTACGGATGAGCTGAAAAACCTGGTCGTGTTGGCCGGGATGTGGGGACTGTTTGGGGTAGCTCAGGCTTTAGTCAATGAGTCTGGGCTGACCGCCGCCGTCACAGCCGGGATTGCTCTGCATTTAGCAGATTTGCCAAAGCAGCGATCGCTGAGGGAATTCAAGGCCCAGCTCAGCACCCTAGCCGTTTCAATGCTGTTTATTTTGCTTTCAGCAGATCTAGCGATCGCCAGTCTGTTTGCCCTCGGCTGGGGCAGTTTACTAACGGTGCTAGTTTTAATGTTAGTTGTGCGTCCGCTAAATATCTTGATTTGCACTTGGAACAGCGGGCTGAGCTGGCGACAGAAAGTTTTTCTAAGCTGGGTCGCGCCACGCGGAATTGTGGCTGCCTCCATTGCTTCTCTGTTCGCGGTTTCCCTGACCAATCAGGGCATAAATGGCGGTGACTCAATCAAGGGGCTTGTATTTTTAACCATCATGATTACCGTTGGAGTGCAGGGGTTGACTGCCAAACCTGTTGCTGAGTGGCTAAACCTTCAAGCTCCAGAGCCTTGTTCCCTGCCATCAACTGCTGAATGCCACGCCGGTCAAACCCGACAACCAGACCATCTGGCCACCCCAGAATGATCAAAAATTTCACCTTCTGCCCTCGTTCGACTGAGCGCCCTTCGGACTTCGGCGTGAGCGGTTCGACTGTGAGCGCTCGCCGAACAGCTCAGTCGAACGCTTGAGCTCAGGCTTCCCAGAGCGTCAGCCGACAGGTCGAAAGCTGACGCCGAAGTCTGCCTTTTCACTTGTGCCTTCACTGGCAATAAACTCAGCAATCCGAGCCGCCGCTACTTCGAGTCTGGCTGGGTCTTGGACGAGGGCAAACCGGACATAGCCTTCGCCAAATTTGCCAAACCCTGCCCCCGGCGAAGCGGCGACCCCAGTTTTCACCACTAATTCTTGGCAAAACTGGACAGACTGGTTTGCCCACGCTGCCGGCAAACGGGCCCAAATGTACATTGTGGCTGGCGGCAGGCTGACCTGCCAGCCCATTTGATTTAAGACCCCGACAAAGGCATCTCGGCGATCGCGAAAGGTTTGCAACCTTTTGGCCACTCCCACTTGTGGGCCGGTCAGGGCGGCGATCGCCCCATTCAAGATTCCTTTGTACTGGTTGAAATCTACCGCCGCTTTAACTTGGCGCAGGGCCAGAATTAGCTCTCGATTGCCAACTGCAAACCCGATGCGAAAGCCGCCCATACTGTAAGACTTGGAGCAGCTAAAAAACTCGATCGCCAATTGTTTCTGGCGATCGGCTTGCAAAATTGATGGAGCAGCAGAACCCTCAAACACGAGATCCACGTAGGGAAAGTCGTGCACCAACACCAAATCATGCTGCTGGCAGAAAGCCACCGCTTCTTCAAAAAAAGATAAGGGGGCGATCGCCGTGGTTGGGTTGTGGGGATAGCTGAGCACCATCAGCCGGGCTTGCGCCAGCACGGGCTGCGGAATCTGGCTGAATACGGGCAAAAACTGGTGTTCGGCTAGCAGCGGCATCGGATAAATTTGCCCGCCGGCCAGATAAACCCCGCCCGCATGGGAAGGATAACCGGGGTCAAGCAGCAGGGCATAGTCGCTAGGATTCAAAATCGCCAGCGGCAAATGAGCCGTGCCTTCCTGGGAGCCAATTAGGGGCAGCACCTCGGTTTCGGGGTCGATCGGCAAGCCAAACCGTCCCTCATACCAAGCGGCGGCGGCTTGCCGGAAGTCGCGGGTGCCGTGAAATAGCAAGTAGCCGTGGGTGGCTGGGTCGCCTAACGATTGACCAATCCGCTCTAAAATTGAGGCTTCTACGGCTAAATCCGAGGAGCCAAGGGAGAGGTCAATCAGGTCGCGTCCGGCGGCGCGGGCGATCGCCTTGGCCTGATCCATGTCGGCAAAAACATTGGACTGCAAGTCACCCAGCCGGTCTGCAAACTGCATGATTAACCCTGGTCGAGCTTAGTGCGTAATTCCTCTAGTTCTGGATCGAGGGCGGCTGGCTTGACGGTATCAGCGGGAGTATCGGCTGGCGGTAAAGCGCCTGTGGCAGCGCTAGCGGCAGGCAAAGCTCCACCGCCGGAGAGTTCTGCTTTTAAGCGCAGTAGCTCGTCATCAACATCAGACCCAGATTCTAGAGCGGCAAACTGGCTTTCGAGCTGGTCGCCCGCTAACTCTGCCACCGCTTGCGATTGCGCCTCCATTTGCAGCACCTTGTCTTCCATCCGGTCAAAGGCCGACAGGGCACTGGTCGTATCCACACTGCCGATCGCTCGGTTGATTTGCTCGGTGGCTTTGGCCGCCCGCGCCCTGGCCGTCAGCATTTCTTTCTTCGTCTTCGCTTCAGAAATTTTGCTCTCTAGGGCAGACATTTGCTGCTTGAGCGTTGTCGCTTGGGTTTTAGACTGATCAACCTGGGTTTTCAGCGCTACGGCCGTCTTGGCATAGGTTTTCTTGCGGTTTAAGGCTTCGCGGGCTAGATTGTCATCCCCTTTTTGGAGAGCGAGGCGGGCCCGATTTTCCCATTCGGTACTTTGCGTTTGGTTTTGGTTAAACTGCTGTTCTAAGCGCTTTTGAGCCGCGATCGCTTGCGCAACCGCCTGCCGCAACTGCACCAAATCTTCCTGCATGTCAATCACAGTCTGCTCTAGGATCTTTTCAGGATCTTCGGCAGAACTGACAAGAGTGTTGAGATTGGCCCTAACAACTCGGCTAACGCGATCCAGTAATCCCATAACTCCGTTTTCCTTGTAACGAATGGTTGCTCGACAAACTGTTAACTCCAGACTAACGAAGCCTGGGGAGTTTGGTCTAGATCTGGGGGCCAAGATCTGGACGAAGGTGATTAAATTGTTCCTCTATTGCCCATTCTCGCTCGAACCGATCAGCTTGACCAGAAATTTGGCTCGCTTCTGCTTCTAGCTGCTGGGCATCGGCTACGACTGTCTGCCATTGGTCGGTTTCCGAGGCCAGGGTGGCCAAGGTCTGCTGGAGCGCTAGGGTGGTTTCTAGACCTTGCATGCGAGCTGTCAGCAGGTCTGCGTAGGCTGCGCCAGCTTGCAGCTTGATTTCTAGGTCGGCCATTGTTTGCTGGAGCTGGCGGGTTAAATTTTGCTGCTGCTGAAATTGCTGTTGCAAGCGCTGAGCGCTTTTGTGATGAATTTGCCAACGCTGGAGGGATTGCTGAGCCAAAGCTTCATCGCTTTGTTCAAGGGCGAGGCGGGCCTGATATCGCCAATGATTAGCCCAGGCTTCGACTTGAGCCTGCTGGCGCTGACACCGCCGCTGACTGGCGATCGCGTGGGCAATCGCTAATCGCAATTGCAGACGGTGGTTTCGGAGTTGCGCCATCGTCTCAGCCACCTGAAGGCTAGGGTCGTCGGTTGGGTCTAAGTTTGGTTGATTTAAGTTTGGACTAAGTTGAGCCTGCACCAAGCGACCGAGCTGCTGTAAAAGTCCCATCTGAGAGTTGCCCCCTGACCTGGCGATGTTCGCTACTTAATTTTGAACTAATTCTGAGAACGCGGTTGCCGGACGGTTGCTTCAATCCCCCGACTTTTCAGCGATTGCACCAGGGCTTGGGCAGATTCCAGATCGACAAAAGCCCCAAACTGAATCCGTGTGCCCTCTTTAAAATTGACCAAATAAGCATTGGGCAGGGCTTGCTGGGCTTTTTTAAAGGCTGGCTCTCCGCTATATTCCGTCACCACGTAAAAGAAATTGTCACTGCCAGCGGCTTGAGCAGCCGTTGGACGAGGGGCAGGACTGGCGGTTGGGGCAGCAGCCTGGGGCGAAGGCAGCGCTGCTGGGCTGGCGCTGCTGCCGGCAGAAGCCGCCGTAGTCGCGGCTGGGGAAGGCTGAGCTTGGCTCAGGTTGCCAATGTTCAACTCTTTAAACTCTTTTTGGTCTAGGCTTGGGCCGGGCAGGGTGGCAGTGGTGGGCGAAGGCAGTGAGGGAGCGGCTGGAGATAGATTCACGGCCACTGGTTCAGCCCGAAATCTCTGCCAAAGTTCTGGATTCAGGATCAGATAAGCGCCGGCCAGACTCAAGGCTAAACCCAAGCCAGCCGCCAGCATCCAACCCCGATTGACTGTTGCGGATTGGGGTTGCTCAGCTCTGGCAGTGCCAACATTTTTGAGCAGGGCTTCCGAGGATTCAAGATAATCTTTGGGATTGAGGTCGTGGGGGTTGAGGTCAGGCTGAATTAAAGAGCGGGTCAACGCCTGAAACTGATCATCTGCGATCTCGTCCAGTTCTGCTTCCAAATGATTAGGCAAAGGATGAGGCTTGGGATCTGAATTGGGATCTGAATTGGAACCGATATCAACATGGGTTAAGGTCAGCGCTTCGGCTGGAGAGTGTTGATCAGCAGCAGGTTGCTCAGAAGCTAAATATAAGTTGGCATCTCCCAAATAGTCTTCATGATCTGGCCAAGCCGCCGGATCAAATTCAGGCTCGGCATTAGAGGATGGAGCGCCGCCTTCTCGCTGCTGGCGATACCTAGCCAGTTCCGCCTCTAAGGTTGTTCCCAAGCTCCCCAGCGCGTTTTCTAGCTTAGGAGGCAGGATTTTATCGTTTGCAGAAAAAGTCATTTCTAATCTCCCCAGTAAATCAACAAATCAAAATTTAAGAACGAATAATTTTAAGTAAAGAAACGCTCTAGTAAAAGCATCAGTAAACTGGTTGGGAGTATATTAGTCCTTTTTAGCGGCGATCGCCGCTTCCATGACTCTAAAAACTTAATCAAATCAGACCTGCAAAAAATCAATCTATCCTACGCAAGTAAAAAATGCCCGATGCAGCGATCGAGATTGGTTGAGAAAACTGTAATATGACAATCTCCGCCGAGTGATCAGAGGCTTGCTGCTTTGGTCACAGAACCTCGTTCAAACCCAAGCCAGTCACAATTGATTTCAAATCATCGTCAGCTATGCCTTTTCAGCCGGTTAAAAATGTATTGAGTACCCTGCCCAAGCGACAAGGATGGCGAGAATATCAGCAGTTTCAAGAAGTCCTAAGTTGCTGGACAGATGTGGTAGGAGCGGCCGTTGCCCTGCAAACCCGACCCCAGAACGTCGCCCCACGGGGAGTGCTAAAAGTAGCGACCTCAAGCTCAGTCTGGGCCCAAAATCTGGGCTTTGAGCGCCGCCAAATTTTGAGCAAGCTGAATGCTCATCTAGAACTGCCTCTCACCGATTTGTATTTCTCTTGCAGTCAGTGGCAGCCTACTCCTCAGCCTTTGCTGGTGGTTAAACCTCCTTCAGCGCTGAAGCAAGCCCAATTAATTCAGTCCCCCAGTCCGCAAACTGCTTTTCAACGCTGGGAAAACAGCATTAAGCGGCGATCGCAGCACTTACCCCTCTGCCCCCGCTGCCAATGTCCTACCCCCAGACTTGAACTAGAGCAGCATGATGGCCTGTGCAATCTCTGCTCTGTGCGTTGATCAACGCACAGTCATTTTTTGTTGTTTTTGAGGGCAACGGGATGACTAGCCCCCACTCAGCTTGACCGGATAGCCGAGCTGGCTGAGAATTTGCATTACCTGGGGGCGGTGGTCGCCTTGAATTTCGATCGTTTGCGCTTTGACTGTGCCACCCGATCCACATTGGGCTTTTAGCTTTTTGCCCAACTCTGCCAAGGTGGCTGCACTCGCTTCAAAACCACTAATCACCGTCACCGTTTTGCCTTTGCGCCCTTTCCGAGCGGCCTGCACCTTGAGGTTTTGCTGCTGCGGGTGCAAGTCTGGGCGCTCAGTGGCGGGCGGACGCTCAGTGGCAGCGCCAAACTCGGCATAAACAACTCGATCTTTGGGCTGGGGCGGCTTTGTTGCCATAACGTCATTTTTATCTGGGTCGGCACTGTAGAATGGAGGTTTGCAGGTTTGGGCTGATGCCACCCTGATCAAACCACTCAATTCTTGACCATTCTAACCTCACAGGATTATGACTTCTGCCCTTCGATTTCTGATGTGCCCGCCCGATCACTATGACGTAGACTATGTGATTAATCCCTGGATGGAGGGAAATATCCACAAGTCTGCCCGCGATCGAGCCGTCAGTCAGTGGCAGCAGTTATTTCAAATTTTGAAGGATTTGGCGATCGTTGATTTAATTCAAGCCCAACCGGGCTGGCCCGACCTGGTATTTACCGCCAATGCGGGGCTGGTATTGGGCAATACGGTTGTCCTGAGTCGGTTTTTTCATAAAGAGCGCCAGGGGGAGGAGCCGCATTTCAAGCAGTGGTTTTTAGAGCAGGGCTACACCGTTCACGAATTGCCGAAAGACTTGCCGTTTGAAGGGGCTGGCGATGCGTTGCTGGATCGGGAAGGACGCTGGCTGTGGGCAGGCTATGGCTTCCGGTCAGAGCTAGATTCTCACCCTTATCTAGCCAAGTGGCTGGATATTGAAGTCCTGTCGCTGCGGCTGATGGATGAGCGGTTTTACCATCTTGATACCTGCTTTTGTCCGTTGGCGGGGGGCTATTTGCTCTACTATCCGCCGGCCTTTGATGCCTACTCGAATCGACTGATTGAGATCCGGGTGCCCGCCAACAAGCGAATTGCTGTCCAGGAAGCGGATGCGATTACCTTTGCCTGCAATGCGGTCAACGTTGAGCAAACGGTAATTTTGAATAAAGCTAGTGATGATTTAAAAACTCACCTAGCAGCGGCTGGGTTTGAAATCATTGAAACGCCTCTGACTGAGTTCCTGAAAGCGGGCGGGGCGGCCAAGTGCCTGACCCTGCGGGTAACAGAGCCAGTTCAGCAAGACCTACACGCGATCGCCACGGTCGAAAGCCGCGCGATTCGTCTTGAAGGACATTTGCTTGACTCTGGGCTGATTAACCGGGCCTTAGATGTAATTGTTGAAGGCGGCGGTAGCTTCCAGGTCTTGAATTTTAATCTGGGCGAACAGCGGCAAAGCACTTCTGCGGCTGATGTCCGGGTGTCGGCGCCCTCCCATCCGGTGATGGAAGAGATCATGACCCAACTGATTGATTTGGGAGCCTTGCCGCCGCCCCAGGAAGTCTGCGATATTAACTTGCAGGCGGTGACCCAAGCTGGCGTTTCCCCAGATGATTTTTACGTCACCACTATTTACCCAACCGAAGTCCGGGTCGAATGCCAATGGGTGAAGGTGCAGGGGCAGCGGATGGATGGCGCGATTGTTGTCAGTGCAACCCCCGCCGGCCCGATCGCGGAGTGTCGGCTATTACGGGACTTACAGGTGGGCGATCGGGTTGTGGTTGGGGTCGAAGGCATTCGCACCGTTCGCAAACCAGAAGCCAGAGACCAGCGCAACAGCAGCAATCAAGAATTTAGCTTTATGGGAGCAGGCGTTTCCAGCGAGCGGCGGGTAGAACTGCTGGTCGAGCAAATTGCTTGGGATCTGCGCCGCATCCGCGACCAGTCCGGTAAAGTCGTGGTTGTGGCCGGGCCGGTCGTGATTCACACCGGCGGAGCCGAACACCTGTCGAAGCTGATCCGCCAGGGCTATGTGCAGGCATTGCTGGGCGGTAATGCGATCGCCGTCCACGACATGGAGCAATCGATGATGGGCACCTCCTTGGGCGTGGACATGAAGCGAGGTGTCTCAGTGCGGGGTGGGCATCGCCACCACCTGAAGGTGATCAATGCGGTGCGTCGCTGCGGCAGCATTGCCAATGCCGTCGAGCAGGGCGTGCTAACCAGTGGGGTCATGTACGAGTGCATCCAGCAAAACGTGCCGTTTTCCCTCGCCGGTTCAATCCGGGATGACGGCCCCCTGCCCGACACCGAAATGGACTTGATCAAAGCCCAACAGGAGTATAGCCGCCTGATTCAAGGAGCCGACATGATTTTGATGCTCTCCTCAATGCTGCATTCAATTGGCGTTGGCAACATGACCCCAGCCGGAGTCAAGCTGGTTTGTGTGGATATTAACCCCGCCGTTGTGACTAAACTCAGCGATCGCGGCTCAGTCGAATCCGTTGGCATTGTCACAGACGTTGGCTTATTTCTCAGCCTGTTGGTTCAACAACTCAGCAAGCTCAACCGCCCCTATTCTTTGAGCGTGTCTTGAAAAATACAGCGGCAACCCTACCCTGACTTGATGATTGATTGTGGATCTAATTTGGGATGCAGGGCTGGGAGAGATTAAAACGCTAGGGTAGCTTATAGCTGGCAACTCTGACCGTTAGGCAGTGTAAATAAATAAGTCATCGGTTTACACCTTTGGCTTGATTACATAGTTCCAGTTTTCGCCATGAAAATCAGCCTGGAATAAATTCACTTTTGCTAACTCATCATCTGATACTTTCCGA
>JAHHGS010000137.1 GCA_019359715.1 Aphanocapsa sp. GSE-SYN-MK-11-07L
CGGAAAGTATCAGATGATGAGTTAGCAAAAGTGAATTTATTCCAGGCTGATTTTCATGGCGAAAACTGGAACTATGTAATCAAGCCAAAGGTGTAAACCGATGACTTATTTATTTACACTGCCTTAGAAACTCATCGCTGCCAAAATTTGTGCTTGATCAAGGGCACGACCAATCAATATCAAGCGAGTCTCACGGATTTCAGTGGCTTGCCAGGGGCGATCATAAAAGGTTTCAATGCGATCGCCCACCCCTTGCAGAACCAGCCGCATGGGTTTGTTTGCCACATTGACAAAGCCCTTAATTCGGTAAATGTCTTGTTGAGCCATCAATTGCTTTAGGGTTTGGATTAACTGCTGAGGGTCACAAGCCTGCTGGGAAATCACGGGCATTGAGATGATTTCATCATCGTGTTCATGCTCTGCCTCGCTGTCATGATGGCTAGGACGGGCTTCTAGATCATCTTCAACGGCGGCATTAAAACCCAGTAGAATCTCTGCACTCATCTCCCCATCCTGGCAGGGAATAATCTTCACTCCTGGGCGTAACTCTTGCTGAATCCGCTTTTGAACCTGGTTCTGAGTCTGTATATCCACACGATCAGTCTTGCTCAACAGCACCAAATCAGCACAGGCAAGCTGGTCTTCAAAGAGTTCTTCAATCGGGGTTTCATGATCTAAATTTGGATCGGCTTGGCGCTGGGCATTGAGCGCATTCAGGTCTGCCGCCAGCTTACCCGATGCAACGGCTTCACAGTCTACAACCGTGATCACCCCATCTACGGTTGCGCCTGTGCGAATTTCTTGCCAGCGAAAGGCTTGCACCAGGGGCTTTGGCAATGCCAGCCCAGAGGTTTCAATCAGAATGCAATCAATCTGGTCGCGACGTTTGAGCAACTCTTGCATCGTCGGTAGAAATTCTTCTTGAACGGTACAGCACAAGCAGCCATTGGTCAGTTCCACAATATTTGGAGTCACTGCTTCTCCATCCTGATCGCAGACTTGACAGGAACGGAGAAGTTCGCCATCAATGCCAATTTCCCCAAACTCATTCACCAGCACGGCAATCCGCCGACCTTGGTTATTTTGGAGCTGCTGACGAATCAGCGTCGTTTTGCCACTGCCCAGAAATCCAGTAATCACGGTGACGGGAATTTTTGCTGCCATAGAAGTTTCTCTCTGTTGATGTGTTTTTTTGTTTATTTCACAGGGTTGGTAGACAGTCTGGAAGGCAAGACTGAATGCTTAACAACACCCCAGACCCAGAGGGCATGGATGCTGCTGAGGGCGATCGCCCATACCGCATTGCCCATCAAAATGCCCCCCAAAATCGGCAGGGTGAAACCCTCCCCACCCCCCAACGCCAATCCAGCAAGCCAGATCACCAACTCATAGAGGATAAAGCCTACCGCAAACGCAATTCCCAGCCATTGATAATGCCCTATAGTTTGGTTTTGAGCAAACGGGGGGTTCATCGATGCCAAGAGCGTCACCAATAGCGTTCCCAAGCCCAGCACAAATCCCCAGGCAAAGGTGCTAAGTGTCAAGGGATAATGATGAAGGGTAAATCCTAACATTTGGTTGACCAGCCACATTGTCATTGCTGTAGCGATCGCCCTGCGGCGGATTAGGGTTGAACCTGCGATCGCGCCAAACCCAACCAAGGGAACAGTGCAGGTGTAGACCACATTACTCATCGTTCCCAGTCCCACTAGCAGAAAAAACCACAGGCGGCTGGTGGCAATTGTTTCCCATCCCTGGTGCCAATTCAGGACAGTCGATGGCTGGTCGGCAATATTGGATTCAATGTAACTCATGGTCGGGTCTCCTTTGGATAAAACTTGGGTACATCTGGCTGAGAACAAGTAGGCTAATGAGAAGAAATTTAATCAGCAGAAACTGAATGAACTGGCTGATTTTGCGTGGTTCTAACGGGTGGATAAAGATGTTCGGCGACTGGTTTTCCCTGCACTAGATGCTCTTGCACAATGCGATCGGCAATGTTGGGAGTGACGCGGGTATACCAGGTTTTATCACTGGAATAGAACACGACTGGCCCCAATTTACAAACCTCCAGACATCCAGAAGTCATAACGTACACATCCAGTCCTGCTTGCTTGACAGCAGTTTGCAACGCCTCAATAATAGGCTCCCAGTTGCGGGAAGGGTAACAGCGGCTAGAGCGGCACACTGCTAGATAAGGGCGTTTCAAGGGATTATGGTCAAAGGGAATCAGGCGAGTTCCCAAGACGTAGATTTCACGAATTTCCTGGTAAAGACTCAATTTTTCGAGCTGGGGTTTACCCTCTGGCAACAGGTCTTCATCCTCACCCACAAAGGGATTGGGTAAAAATAGATTCATCATTTTTTCGCCCGCGCCATTCCAAAATTGAATCCCCCAACTGCGAGCTTCTCCCTGTTCATTCAACCGCCGATACAGAGAAGCGCGGTGAATCAATCGTTGTTGTCGCAATTCAGGCGGCGTTTTCTCAAGGGGGCCGCCCAAATGCTCTTCTAGGCAAAGATGGAGGTGCCACGCTTCCGTCACGACGGTGAGGTAGCCATCGTAGAGAATGCAGATTTTGGGGGGTTGGATAAATTCCAACTCCAGTACGCTCCCTTCGACCACATGACCAATCTGGGTTTCCTGCCAGCGCTCTTGAAACAGGGTGTAGAGGAGGGAACCCGTCACATCAATTGTGCAAGGAAAGTCTTCATATTCTATCTGTCCGCCTGTTGGCAGCGGTTCTGTAATTGTGCGATTGAGTGGTGTAACCTGGCGTGCGAAGTCACCCATGATCGATCTCCTAAAATGTGGCACTGATACCGACTCGAAAACTCCTCCCTACAGCGGGATAATCGGGGTATTGCTCATATTGTTGATTGAATAGATTATCCAGGCTACCGTTGAATACCACAGTTTTACTCAGGGGAATACGCAGTTTGAGATCGACCGTTGTATAGCCAGGTAACGATTCGGTGTTTGTGTCATTGACAAAGTAATCACTGAGATAGCGCAGAATAACTGCTGCATAAATACCTTTGGGCGTTTCGTAGGCGAATCCAAGATTCAGGCTGTCGGCTCCGCGAAAACTCAGTTCGTTATCTTCAATCTCTGGGTCACGATCGCGCACGATCCGAGCATCATTCAGGGTGTAATTCGCAAAAGCATACACATGGCGGGCAAGCTGGATGTTTAAGTCTGCTTCCAGTCCTAATGTTCTAACGCGACCAATATTTTCATAGGTGCTGGGAGTACCAAACTTGAAGTTGATTAAATCATCAATGCGATTGCTGAAAAAGGTCAGTCGCAGTAAACCAATTTTTCCCAATTGCTGGTCAATCCCAATATCAAAGCTGTCGCCCGTTTCGGGCTTTAAGTCTGGATTGCCCACCACATTAAAGGCGGCTAATCCCTCCAGATTTGAGATTTGTGGTGCTCGAAAACTTCTGGCGTAGTTGGCTCTAAGCGTGGTGCTAGAACCCAGCGCCAGCCGGGCACCCACGCTGGGAGACGTAAACGATCCATTGACCAAACTGTTAAAATCTTGCCGTAGTCCCACGTTCATGCTGAAGCTAGGGGTGAATTTCACTTCATACCGGGCAAACACTGCCCCCTGACTAATATCACCGTTATAGTTAACATCGGTCGTGCCTAAGCCGTAGGTAAAAGTGGTGTTGCGCGATCGCGTATTGCGGTAATCAAAACCATAGGTCAGGGTTTGATTTTTGGCAAACTGCCAGTTGTGCTGCACCTGTAAACCTACCGCCCTCCGATTGACATCATCTTTGGTGCCAAAGGTATTGGGATCGGGATTGTTGAAGTTGTACTTGAGGAAATCGGCATAGACGCGGCTAGTTAATAAAGAATTATTGCTATTGCCTAACTTGGATTCCCAAACCAAGTCCAACAAGATTTCATCCGTATATTGTTCGGCTTTGGGTGTAAGCGTGTTAAAGGCTCCAATGCTGTCTGGGATGGGCACTCCACCCGCCACGCCAAATTGCTTGGTGAGATAGAGCGTGCTGAAGCTGAGTTTATTGCGATCGCCCAGTTGCCCTTCCAACTTCAAATTCAAGTTGTTGTATAAAACATTGGCATTTTCCCGCCGATCCTCTAGATCAATGCGATCGATTTTGAAAGGAAAATTATTATCTGCCTGAATGCGAGAGTAGCCCAATGACCAACCCAAGCCGTCCGTCTTTCCTCGGGCTTGAATTGCCTGCTCATTTAAGCCGAAGCTCCCGATGGCTGCCCGTACAGTAACTTCGGGTTTTGTTGAGGGCGATCTGGTGACGATGTTGATCACTCCACCGAGGGCATCGGAGCCATAGAGGGTTGAACCACCACCGGGCAACAGCTCAATTCGTTCCACATTGTCGGTGGTAAATTCGGATAGATCAAAGCCACCGAAAAAGCCAACATCATTGATCGGGCGACCATCCAGCAAAATCAAAACCTGTGCCGAATTGCCCCCGCGAATAAACTGGCTGCTGAGAGCACCTAACTGCCCACCCGCCGTACCATCACTCAGAATTCCTGGCAGATATTTTAAGGCTTCCTGAACGGTTCTGGCTCCCTGGGCCTCAATCTGCTCCCGGTTAATCACATACACCGGACGGGTAGAATCTTGTACCGTGGCTTCCCGCCGAAACGGGGCATATACGGGCTGATTCAGAATTTTTCCTGTAACTGTAATTTCTTCTTCATCTTCCTCTAACAAGTCTGATGCTGCTGGTTGGGCATTAACAGCAGGACATTGAATGACAATAACTCCCAAAGCAACGGCTGCCCCCAATCGTCTAGTTCGATACCCAGCACTCATTTGTCTTGTCCTTACATTACAAGCATTTACACGGCTATGGGGGGATCTAAGGGCCATTGCGTTTAGTCACTTACGCTATGATATTACAAAAATGATAATGATTATCATTTTTGTTCAACCTCCTTGCTAGCGATCGCAGTAGTCAGGGTGATAGGTGTTCACACTGCAATGCCCACCGCTTGGGTTCGATTGGTAGAGGTGGTAGCACGGCGTGTATTCCCTTTTTTATGGCATCTGGACGTTCCTGGAAGGGAACTTTGCCGCCGGAGCAGGCGACATACTGACCGCTAAATTGCAGCAGATCAGGCACAGAATGAGTTGCAGAAAGTTTGCTCAAGATAAAAACAAGTTTGTTAGGAGCCGCGAATGCCACGACACAAGCATGGCTGCAAGCTCCCAGGCAGCGCACCGGATGGAGTCGGATGGCTTCGCAACTATCGCTGGATGCAAAGCTCTGACTTAAATGCTCAAATAGAACTTGCCCAGCATTCGACGTAGTTTGTTGTTGATCAATTTCTGAAGAACAGCAAAGAATACAGACAAACAATGTGTGTTGAGTCATAACAATTTCGATTCAGTATTATTGTGGAGTCATGATTAGCAACATTTAGCGAAGAAGCCGCCGTATAGTCGCTAATGATTCAGTAACAAGACTGTGTAGCAAGCAAAAAGCCCGATCGCCAAAATCACTTTGCGCAATAGACTTTACCTCAATCAATCATGGAGACAGTCAAGGGACTTCCAAAAGTCCTCATCTTTACAGACCTGCACCACAGAAGCGCGATCGTACTCAAGGAGTAGTACTCAATGGTGAACCCATAAACTTGGTTGATAAACCAACAAGATCTAGCAGAAACAATGGCTTTTCTGCGGCAAAAGGTGGTTCCTGCCAGCGGAGCAAAGCTGACTAAGGATATCTGAGGATAGAGAAGACCACTAGCGCTATCAACGGAAAGCAGGCAGTATTAGCACGGGCTGCTTGTGGCTATAACTTGCCATTTTGCTTCTCAAGGAAACTCGCAAAAAGCTCTTAGACATCATCATCTGTACCTCGCAGATAGAAGTGAGTATAAACAACGATCGGCGGGCATTCTGACTCCAAAAGCAAATAGCTTTCATTACAGTTGCGGGACAGCGTCGGATTTACACCGAACTTTCCCCCTTGCGTCTGATGGTGACTTGCCATCAAAACCGATGTTGGCTCATACTAGCATGGCTAAAGGAAAGTTGAACAGTGTTAAAGAAACAACTTCTGGCTCCGGTATGACAGGCAGCATCTCCCATCTGTTCAATCTTCAGCAACAGGGTATCCGCGTCACAGTCATAGAGCAGTTGCTTAACTTTTTGAATGTGCCCAGAAGTTGCGCCCTTGTGCCAGAGTTCAGCCCGGGAGCGGCTCCAGTAGTATGCCTCGCCCGTCTCTAGGGTGCGCTGAATTGATTCTCGGTTCATCCATGCCATCATCAGCACAGCACTGTCTTGATAGTCTTGGGCGATCGCCGGAATCAATCCTTGCTCGTTCAATTTCAGTTGCTCTATCCAGAGGGTATTTTGATTCATCGCAGCTATCGGGTCAAACAGTTGTTCAGAGCTTGTTGCAGGAAAAGCGGATCAAGCTTGCGGCCAATCAATACCATCTCATTCTTGGGCGCAGTGATCCATTCACTGTCATCGATTGTGAACCGCTTGCCGCTGAGTTGAAAGATATGACGGGCCGGACTTTCAACAAACCAGAGCACACCCTTGGCCCGAAACACGTTTTCAGGCAACTGATAGTCGAGAAACTGCTGAAAGAGTCTGATCGAGAAGGGGCGATCGCCTTGAAATGAGACAGTCATAAACCCATCATTCTGGAGATGATTTATAGATGATTCTGGAGTAGGCGCAGCTAGGGCTAGCGGTGAAGACCCCGACCCTGAAAGATTCACATCTAAAATCAGCGACAGCGGCACATTGCCAAATTTTGTTGGCAGAATTCTCGCACCAGATTTAATTGAGCGGAGGTAGGTTTGCAATTCATCGATTTTGGCTTCCGCCACTAGATCAGTCTTGTTTAATAGAATAATGTCAGAGTATTCAATCTGACTGAGGGCAGCATCGCTGTTGTAATGCTTGCCAGGAGTGAAAGTTTCAGCATCTACAACCGTCAACAGGGAGTCGAGCCAAGTCATATCTCGCAAATCAGTGCCCAGAAAAGTAAGGGCGATCGGGAGCGGGTCGGCAACACCCGTCGTTTCAATCACCAGGCAATCAATTTGAGCACGACGCTCCAGAATGCCATAGACTGCCTCTGCCAAACTAGTATTGATAGAGCAACAAATACAGCCGTTGCTGAGTTCAATCATGTTCTGATCGACAGTGACTAATAGTTGACTGTCGATGTCAATGTCACCCAATTCATTCACCAAAACTGCGACTTTTAAATCCTGATGATTAGTCAGAATGTGATTCAGCAGGGTTGTTTTCCCGCTGCCTAAGAACCCTGTGATGATAGTCACGGGAAGTTTTGTTTGAGAGTGTGCTGTTGATTGGGACATTAATCTAGATAGCAAATAATTTCGCAGCGAAAAGACAAAATCAGTGGAAGGAAGGACTGTGACGAATTAAGTCCATAAATTCTTGACGAGTTCTGGCATCATCTGCAAACACGCCTTGCATTGAGCTAGTCACCGTCCAGGAACCGGGCTTTTGCACCCCCCGCATCACCATACACATATGGGTTGCTTCGACAACGACCGCAACCCCCTGCGGTTTCAGTAGCCCCTGGATCGCGTCGGCAATTTGTGCGGTCAGCCGTTCCTGGACTTGCAGACGACGGGCATACATTTCACAGATGCGAGCAACTTTAGAAAGTCCAATCACTTGACCATTTGGGATATAGGCAACGTGGGCCCGGCCAATGATTGGCAGAATGTGATGCTCACAGGAGCTAAAGAGGTCAATATCGCGCACCAACACCATTTCATCGGCATCTTCGTGGAATACGGCTCCATTCAGCAATTCATCTAGGGATTGCTGATAGCCAGAGGTCAGAAACTTGAGGGCTTTGACGACTCGTTTGGGAGTATCGCGCAGTCCTTCGCGATCAGGGTCTTCACCCATCCCCAACAGTAAAGTCCGAACCGCTTGTCTCATCTCTGCCTCAGAAATGGGTGACACTGCTTCGGTGATGACGGATTGCCTACGAATATCGTCTGGTGAAACTGATAAAGTCATGGGTGAATTTGAGTGAGGTGACAATCTGCCGCAAGGTAAAAAGAAGACACAATGGGGAACTTCTCTATCGTCAGCAGGCGGCAAAGCTACTGAAAAACGGTTCTAGGCAAGGCAGGCAGTCAGATGCTGCCGCAGGTGATCTGAATTTAGATTCCGCCCAATAAAAACAAGCTGGTTCTTCGGTGCAGTTCGCCACTCTTCTGCCTGGAGATCAAAACGAGGACCGCTGAGCTGAAAAATATTCCGAAAGTTGCTTTCTCTAAACCAGAGAATCCCTTTGGCTCGAAAGACTTCCTGGGGTAATTGGTCTTGCAGAAATGTTTCAAATCTTTCAATATCAAACGGGCGATCGCTCTCAAAGGAGATGGAGACAAATCCATCATTGGCCAAGTGGTCAGAGTGATGATGGTGATGTTCATGAGCATGAAGGGAGTGTTCATTGAGGTGATCAGGTTCATGATCAGCCTGCTCAATTTCTGCCTCAATCAAGTCAGCATATTCGGTTGGATTGTTATGCCTCACATCCAAAATCAGCGGGAGTGGCACTTTGCCATGTTGACTGTGCAGAATTCTGGCTCCAACTTTGACGGTGCTGATATACGCCTCCAGTTCTTTCACCTTTGCGGCGTGTGCTAAATCCGTTTTGTTCAGCAAGGTGGTATCAGCATAAGTAATTTGTTTGAGAGCGGCTTCACTATCAAAGTGTTCCGGGGTAAATGTTTCAGCATCGACAACGGTTAGAATTGAGTCCAAACGGGTTAGGTCACGCAGTTCTGTCCCCAAGAACGTCAAAATAATCGGTAGAGGATCAGCAACTCCTGTGGTTTCAATTACCAAGTAGTCAATGCGATCGTCTCGCTCTAGCACCCTGTAAACGGCATCGACTAATCCATCATTGATGGTGCAGCAGATACATCCATTGCTGAGTTCAACCATGTCTTCCTCGACTGACACCAGCAACTGACTATCAATGTTGATGTCGCCAAACTCATTGACTAAAACTGCCACTTTCAAATCATTGCGATTGCTGAGAATATGATTCAGAAGAGTGGTTTTGCCGCTGCCCAGAAAGCCCGTGATGATCGTGACGGGCATCCCCCGTTTGGCAATATCGAAGAGGGAGTCATTTGTTTGCTGAATGAGATTTACCATAGAGAATCCTGGGGCTAGACACTGATTTAATTGAGCAGACAGTCAGTTAACTGTGCTTTAATTTGATCTCCCTGTAAGTGGCGGCCAATTATCACTAATTGACTGCCAGATGCTCGTGAGCGTGGATCGGCTCTCCAGTCATAACGCTGACCACTGAACTGAAAAATTTGAGGTGATTGTCTTTCTTGAAACCAGAGAATACCTTTGGCGCGGAAAATCGTTGTTGGTAAATGAGCCAAGAAATTCTGAAATTTTTGGATCACGAATGGGCGATCGCTCTCAAAAGAGACTGAGATAAATCCCTCGTTGACTAAGTGCTCAGATTGATTATGAGTAATATGATTAGCTCTTTGGCCCAGAAAGGAAGCTGGCTCAACTAAACCAACATCTAAAATTAGCGGAAGTGGCACCTGACCATATTGCGATCGCAAAATTCTCGCTTCGGCATTAACCTTGCGGATTTCATTTTCCAAACGATCAAGCTGAGCTTGTTCAACCAAGTCAGTTTTGTTTAAGACAATCACATCTCCTCTCACAATCTGACTTAAAGCAGCTTTACTTCCGTAGTAATCGGGCGTAAAAGAAGAGGCATCTAATACTGTTAAAACGGCATCTAAACGAGTCAAGCTCCATAATTCAGTTGTCAAGAACTTGAAGATGATTGGGTATGGATCAGCAATGCCCGTTGTTTCGATCACCAAATGATCAATCTGAGCTTTGCTAGTCAAGACCTGATAAACTGCATCCACTAAGCCATTTTGCAGCGTGCAACAAATGCAGCCATTGCTAAGTTGCATGATCTGTTCATCAACAGAAACCAGCAACTGACTATCAATATTAATATCGCCAAATTCATTCACTAAAACTGCCACCTTCAAATTCTGACAACTGCTCAGAATATGGTTGAGGAGAGTGGTTTTGCCACTGCCCAAAAAGCCTGTGATGACCGTGACGGGCATCTCTCGTTTCGGAATTTGGATCTCAAGCTCTGGTTTAGAAACGGTTTGGCTCACATTTGCTTACCTCACTTCGATCTGTGACGAATCGACGGATTCAGGAATGACTGAAGCCTCTAGTTGACATAGCAGGGCTTTCTTCTGCATCATCTGAAAAATGTTGTAGAACCCATTGGCACGGGAAGGCGTAAGACTTACGTTCAAACCTGTGTTTTGGACGAAATGATAATCATTATCATACACTATAAAATTAGCAGAACTCCATTTCATCATCAGGGAAGCGATGCGCTGCCTTTACAGATGATGGCGTACCCTTTGACATCCCTTCTCCAGTCATCACCCGCAAGTGAGAACAGGGAATTCTGTCAGACAGAATCGCAGTTATTTCATGACCTGTATTGATTTCCAGGTCAGCTTCCGATGGAGCTTCAAACAGCAGATGTTCCCCTGGAAACACAACTCGCTCAAAATACCAGTGGGCAACATTGGCAATTCGCAAAATTTGGATTTGACTGGTTGTGTTTCTGTAGCTGCACAAAAGAGCTGTATAGCCTACAGGAACAGCATCGAGAATTTGAGTCATAGCAAGATACCTACTTAAGACTTACTTATCCACAGATCTACAGACAATTCGGTTCCGAAATTTGTTGGAACCTTTGGACAATCCGCTCAAGGGAGGTAGGCAAGGGCTGGGGGACAGGCGGCATATCGATCTAGGAGTGAGCTATTCTATAAAATGATAATCATTCTCATATTACAGGATCTTTGGTAATTTGGACGAACCTCACTGGAGCGATCGCCGACTTTACCTCAGATCATCGAATTTCTTAATTAAGAAAACTTCTCGTTTGATCTATACTACAAATATTTTTGTTGCAATTTTTGTCAACCAGTGCAGGAATTATCGGCTGAGAGGGATCTACCATGAATGCCAAAACATTTCGCAATACGGCTTTTCATCTGCATCGCTGGCTAGGTTTAGTCGGCGGCACACTGCTTTGTATTGCTGGATTAACCGGAGCCGTGCTGGTGTTCTGGCACGAGATTGATGATTGGGTGCTGACGCAGCGGTTTGGGCAGGTGATTCCTGGTGGAGAGCGGGTGGCGATGGTCTTCGACCGACCGGAGGTGATCGCTACCGTTGCCGATACCGTGAAATCTGCCTATGCTTCAAAAGGCTTGACCCTCAGCAGCATTAGCTTGCCCAATCAGGCGAATCACCTCTATCAAGTGTGGTTGCACGCGCCAGCGGATCACCATTGGCAAGTGTTTGTGAATCCCTTTACGGGGTTGATCATGGGCGATCGCGAATGGGAAAGCAGTTGGGTGGGGATGATCTACGAACTCCATTACAACCTGCTGGCAGGCGATACCGGAACGCTGATCATGGGCATTGTGGCGCTGCTGACGCTGCTGCTCAGCATCACAGGCATTGTGTTGTGGCCCGGTTGGCGCAAGTTAATTGCTGGCTTCAAAATCAAATGGAAGAATGCCCACATTAAACGCACCAATTTTGACATTCATAAAGTTGCAGGTATTACTACTGCTATCTTTTTGGTATTTATTGGTTTTACCGGATTTGCCTGGAATGTGCCGCAAGCTAAAGTCACGGAAGCCATCCATGCCGCCACTTTCACGCCAAAACCTGCCGATTCAGTTTCTCAGCCGATCGCAGGCCAGCAACCGCTACCCTTTGCAGAATTAATCCAACGTGCTGATGCTGCCGTGCCTGCTGCCACCACGACCTATGTGTCTTTTCCTGAAAAGCTAGAAGACCCCTTTCGCATGGGTAAACGGCAAGCCCAGGAAGCAAACAAATGGGGGAATACACAGGTCTCTCTGGATCAATTTACGGGCAAGGTGATTCAGGTGCAGGATGGACTCAAACCCACTCGTGCCGAAGCAATTCTGAATCAGTTTGGGCCGCTGCACTTTGGTACATTCTGGGGCATCTCATCGCGCATTTTATACGTGTTTGTTGGGTTGGCTCCGACAGTGCTGATGGTGACGGGGGTGGTGATGTGGTGGCATCGGCGGCGGGTGAAGAAGGCTCAACCAGCGGTCAAAGTAGCGGTTAAGGCGAAGCAGTGACGATCGCCATTTCAGCTCAAGATTACTCGGATCTTTGGGAAGCCGCGAACGAAACGCTTCAGTATGCCGATCCCGCCGATCCGTTGGATGAAACCTGGATTCAGCCTGCGGCATTGGGGCAGGGATATTTTCGGGAGATTGAGCTACGAGATGGTTTGTGGCTGGCGATCGCCCATCACCAGTTTCACGATGAGCTTGTTTTACCCGGTGACGATCGCGCCCATTCCCTGGAGTATTGTTTTCATCTGACGGGCGGGGTGATATCCGGCGGCATTCCCACGCTGGCAGGGCAATACGGCTTCTATGGCAGCGGCATGGCTCCCGGCGGCAGGTATGAACTTTTAGGGCAAGCGCATCTGAGCGTCACCGTTCACATCTCGCCAGAATTATTCCGCTCGTTTACGGGCAATCCGGATGGAGAACTGCCCCAGGCATTGCAGCACCTGATCCGTCCCGATAGCCAAACCTACTACCACCATATTGGAACCACCACTCCCGCCATGCAGGCGGTGCTGCATCAAATCTTGGCCTGTCCCTATGGGGGAATTTCCAAACGGCTGCATTGGGAAAGCGGGGCGCTGGCATTGCTGGGGATACTGGTGGCGCAGGAAGAGGAAAGGGGAGACGGGAATCAGCCGCTGCCGCCCCTGAAGCCGGATGTGATTGAGCGCTTACATCAGGCTAGAACAATCCTGTTGCAACGGCTGGATCATCCACCCAGCTTAATGGAACTGGCACGGCTGGTCGGATTGAACGACTGTACCTTAAAGCGCGGCTTTCGGGAGGTGTTTGGCACCACCGTATTCAGCCAGGTTCGCCGTCATCGCCTAGAGCAGGCATGCCAACTTTTGCAAATCGGGCAGATGAATATCAAAGAAATTGCCCATCTCGTGGGGTATGCTGATCCCAAGTCGTTTGCGATCGCCTTTCGCAAGCAATATGGCTTAAATCCCAAGGATTACCGGAAAACCCGAAAATATTCCGTCTAGCCCTCAAAATATTCCGTCTAGCCCCTGTTTGCCTCTTCCACCCCCCACCATTTATCGCTAGTCTAAGTTTCTTGATAAAGATTCTTAGTAATGGTGCGAGAGTAGTGATGAGCAAGCGATTTAGGTTAGCGCTGGTGGCAAGTGTGGTTTCGTTGCTGATTGCCCCGTCTGTGGGGGCTGGGGAGAGATCCCCCCTAGCCCCCCTTCAAAAGGAGGGAACAAATCCAGAAGTCCCCCTTTTGAAGGGGGATTTAGGGGGATCAAAGCCTATGCAGGAGTCAACCATTCCCCGCGTTCGTGACCTAAAACGTCCAGCGACAACGGTGAAAGAGTGGATGGCGCAAGTGGAAGCGGCAACGGTGCAGGTGACGAAGGTGAAACTGGAACCCACGGAAACCGGACTCGACATCACCCTGGAAACCGCCGAGGGCAAACCCCTCCAAATCGATGCCACCAAGTTCCGCCGAGAGGGAAATAGCCTGATTGCCGATATTCCCAATGCAACTTTAGCATTACCCCAGGGACAAACCTTTGTAGCCGACAACCCGACGGCGGATATTGCGACGGTGCAGGTGGTGCAGCAGGATGGCACTATTCGGATCAGTGTGACAGGAAAAGATGCACTGCCGAAACAAGAAGTGATGCTTAAAACCGGAGCGTTTAGCTACAGCCTCAACCCGGAAGATGAAGCAACTGAAGAGGAACTTGTGGTAACAGGAGAAAGAGAAACAGGCTATTTCGTTCCCGATGCAACCACTGCCACTAAAACCGACACCCCGATCCGCGATATTCCCCAAACAATTCAGGTCATCCCACAGCAGGTACTTCGCGATCAAAATGTCACCCGCCTACAAGATGCCACTCGAAATGTCGCTGGGGCGAGTCAAGATAGCAATTCCATCACAGACAGAAATCAAGGCGTAAGAGTGCGGGGCTTTTATACCGATATTTTCAGGAATGGGCTGAGAGTCCAGGAGGCAGGTGAACTCATTGATTTAGCCAATGTTGAGAGAATCGAAGTGCTCAGTGGGCCAGCTTCAGTCCTCTACGGTCGCGGCTTTTCTGGTGGAATCGTCAATGTAGTGACAAAACAACCGCTGCGCGACCCCTTTTATGCTGTTGATGTCACGATTGGCAGCTTTGACTTCTATCGGGGCGCGATCGATTTATCTGGCCCGTTGAACGATTCCAAGACGGTGTTGTATCGTCTCAATGTTGCCTATCTGGACAGAAATACGTTCGTTGATCGGTTTGACGAGAGTCAGTTCTTTATTGCACCAGTCGTCAGTCTGGTGCTAGGCGATCGCACCCGCTTAACTCTAGAAAGCGAATACATAGACACACGCGGTTCTTTTTTCTTCGGTCTACCGATCGAAGGCACAGTGCTGCCCAACCCCAATGGTCGCATCCCACGCAATCGGAATACTTCAGAAAGTGATCTCAATCGCAGTTTGACCAGCATTGGATATCGGTTGGAGCATCAGTTCAACGACAACTGGTCGTTACAGCATGTATTTCGGGCCTCGTTCTTTGAATATGAACAATCAGGAGTTTTTCCTAGTGGTGGACTTAATTCAGATAATCGAACCATTGAGCGTACAGCGAATGACTTCAATTCAAACGGTCAAGCCTATCGTCTAAACACATACCTGACTGGCAAGTTTTCAACCGGTTCGATCAAGCATCAGGTAGTCTTTGGTGTTGATCTGGATAAACTTAATGGTCTTTTTAATGGGCAAGGCTTCTCAGGAACTGCCTCACCCATTGACGTGTTTAACCCTGTGTATGGTCAGCCGACTGGGACTCTTACGCTCTTTACCGATACTAAGAGTTCTTTAGATTCCTTAGGATTTTATGTTCAAGACCAAGTGACACTGGCTCGGAATCTCAAGCTACTCTTGGGCGGGCGGTTTGATCTCGTCAGGCAAACCAGCAAAGATTTTCTTGCCAATACAGAATTCAGCAATTCAAGTAACGCATTCACTCCCCGGGTTGGCATTGTCTATCAGCCCATTTCGGCCATTTCCCTCTATGCCAGCTACGCTACCTCTTTTAACCCAGTCAGTGGCACAGATTTCGAGGGGAACCAATTTCAACCGGAGCGCGGCACCCAGTATGAAGTGGGAGTCAAGGCGGATTTGAATGACCAACTTTCCGCAACGCTTGCTTTTTACGATCTGACGCTCTCCAATGTTTTGACGGTTGATACCGCTAATCCAAACTTTTCGACTCAAGTCGGTGAGCAGCAAAGCCGGGGGTTTGACCTTACCCTTCAGGGCGAAATTTTGCCGGGATGGAGCATCATTGCAGGCTATGCTTACATCAATGCCAAAGTCACGCAGGACAACTCGCTTCCTGTGGGTAGTGGCTTTGGCAATGTGCCCCAAAATTCCTTTAATCTGTGGACGAAGTATGAGTTTCAGAGCGGTGCTCTGCAAGGTTTCGGTGTGGGCTTGGGCTTGTTCTATGTCGGAGACCGACCCGGCTTTTTCGACAATACCTATGAGCTACCCAGCTACCTGCGGACGGATGCGGCGCTTTATTACCAGCGCGATCGGTTCCGCGTCGCCCTCAATTTCAGAAATCTGTTCAATATCACCTATTTTGAAAGTTCCTACGGTAGGGGGCGGATTTTTTATGGTGAACCCTTTGCGGTGCAGGGCACTATTTCGTGGGAGTTTTAGTGCCTGGGGGGGAGTGGAGAGTAGGGGGTGATGGGGTAGAGAGGTGAAGGGGTGATGAAGAAATGATTTTTCTACCACGATCGCGGGAGTTACAACGATCGCCCTGCCTCTTGAGACAAATGAACCGCTAGTTTAATCAAGCCATTAATGGATAAATCCTCATCCAAAGTAACCCAGTGAATCCCATAACCCGATGGTGAAACACGGTACAGTTGCTGCTCCGCCTCACTGGCGATCGCCAACCGCTTTGATATTTGAGCTAAGGGCAAGCGATAGACTTGTCCATCGACTGCTAAAATCATCCACCCTGCTTCAAAGTGAATGCCTTGTACATCATGCTGTTTACTCATCCTTGCTCTCCTCAAAACGCCTCCAGGCTTCTACAATCTCATCAAAATTTTAAAAAATGATCTTCCTCACATCCCGAATATCCTGTGGTGAGAAGTTGTAGGTATACGCTTCACGAATTTCATACGCTTCCACATCTAGCCAATACTTACCGTCCTTCTCCCCCTTTTGAACATGAATATGAATCGGCTCATCACCTTCATTGGCGTAGAAGAAAAATCTCCATCCTCTTAAATATAGAACCGTAGGCATTGTGAGTTCATTAGTCGAATCGAATCCATCTTAGCTCTCGTAGCGCGACACGATCGCCCCCATTGAATGCCCGTATTTATTCTAGAGCTTTCAACAGGCTGCGAGTGTATCCTGTATTCTCAAATAAGGGTCGCACTTCTCCATTTCCTGAAATTTGCTACCATGACAGACAAAGGTGAAACTAATCACTGCACGGGTGAACTGACATGACACCTGAACGCGAAATCAGAGTCGAAATTGCTAGAGCTATCATTGATGAATGCGAAGTCCTGTTGAGTGCTCAGGCATGGAAGTTCTATCAGCGATCGGGTCGAGGCTATCTGTATCTCCATAAAGTGATGGATATTCAACATGAGCGTGGTAATGACTTTTCTATCACCGAAAGCGAATCTGTGATTAAACGAGTGCATTATGTGGCGAGAAATAGTGAACCCTGGAAAATGATGACCCTCTCGCAAGCAGCAAAATCACAACCCGTCCAATATGCGGAGTTTTTTCATCTGATTGACACCTATAAACCCAAGACTCAGTATGTAGTGATTGTCGGGTTTAACTATGGTTCTGATGCTACAGAATACTGGTTTTTGAGACAGCCAGAAGTGCCGCCGATGAAGGCCTATACAATGGTTCGCTGTCGTCCCCAAGAATTTGGCGTGGATTCACTCTAGAGTAGATAAATCGGGTAGAGGAGGAATCCTTGCTAAAATTCCCTGCTTGAGAACATCAGGACGTTCTTGACGTGGAACTAGCCCATCTGAACTAGCATGGTATTGCTCTGCCAGTTGCAGAATGGGAGCGGCACTCTGGAGCGGCGGTAAATCGCCAAACATCAAGGTAGCTTTGTGAGGCGCAGCAAGGGCGATCGCACAGGGACGATTACAGCCACTCAAACAGTCCACTGCTTCAAGTTTGCACTCCGATCGCAGGGCCCATTGCTGGTGCAAGCGCAATAAGCTTTGCAGCAAGTGGTAGCCGCCGCGTTGTCCCATATAATCTCGTTGCGTAGATGAGAACGCACAAGACCGACAGACAAATAAAACCTGCTGAGTCATCGCTATTGCCCTTGCAAGACGTTAAAAACATCGCTCTAGGTCACTCTTTCAGGCATTTCTGAAGAATGATGATCAACAATTAACCAGCGATCGCCAACTTTATGATAAACAAACGTATATCGTGCCTTTACCTCAGACGGCTTACCATCTTTAACTACTGCAAAGGTATAGGTTCCAGAATCAACCGCAACGTCACAATAAATTTGAATATTTTGCTCCTCAATTCGACCATCTGGCTTAAGGCCAAGAAATCCTTCAAAGTAATCTTCAATTTCAGGATGCGTATGCCTTACCTGATTAGAAACCGTGGGCACCAGAATGGCATCATCCGCATAATTTTTTGCAACCTCGCTTGGTTTGCCTGTTTGCAGTGATTTGTCCCACTGATCAAACAATCCAGCAATCTCTGCTTTTGTGACTATTGGGCAGCTTGTAGCTGCGGAGGCAGGGCTGCAAGAGAGAAGCGCCAGCGCAAATAAGCCAACGATAATTAATACGATTTTTGTCATAACGTAATCACCTGATCAGGAAGATTGCCGGCCAATGCCGCATAAAGGTCTGGGAAACAGCCGACCTGAACTCCTTCAACAGTGCCTGTTGGGATGCAATCACCGGGTTTGCCTTTCGCCAATCCTCGTGATAGCGCACAGCGATCGCACATCATCAGCAGAATATTCTTTTCCCTGGCAACCGTGGCAAGTCTTTCTCCAATCGGACTTCCCTGATGCAGACAATAGGTGTTGTCATCAAAGAAAAATATTCCAACAACTTCTGCACCATGATTATTGTCTTCCAACTGCGGCAAGATCATTTGCCCCAACTTGTAGTCTGCCGTATGTCCAGACGTACTAAAAATGTAAGCAACTTTCATATTTCCCCTAACCTAGATCTGTTGTTGATTGACGATTGCCTGCTGCATTTTTTCATGCAGTTCAGACAGCGTTAACGATCCAAGTTCTCCAACTTGCCGAGTTCGCACACTTAACGTTTGGTTTTCCAGTTCCCGTTTGCCGATGACCGCAACAACCGGAATTTTTGCCAGTTCGGCGCTACGGATTTGTTTGCCTAACCGCTCTCCACTCACATCCACCTCAACCCGATACCCAGCTTGTTTGAATTGGACGGCTACTGATTCTGCATAGCCTCGCTGCTGATCACTCACAGGTAATAGGCGCACCTGCACCGGAGCCAGCCATAGCGGAAAATCCCCTGCATAGTTTTCAATCAAAATGCCAAAAAAGCGTTCCAGTGATCCAAAAATGGCCCGGTGAATCATAATCGGACGCTGCCGGGAACCATCGGCAGCGACATATTCCATCTCAAAACGATCGGGTAAGTTGAAATCAACTTGAATCGTGGAGCATTGCCACCGGCGGGCGATCGCGTCTCGGATTTTGATATCAATCTTAGGCCCGTAGAATGCGCCGCCGCCTTCATCGGTAACGTAAGCCCAATTTTTGCGATCTAAGGCTTGAACTAAAGCATCGGTTGCCAATTGCCATATCTCATCAGTCCCAACCGACTTAACAGGGCGAGTCGAAAGATACACCTCGTACTCGGTAAAGCCAAAATCGGAAAGAATTGTTTCCGTCAAGTTCAACACGCCCAAAACCTCATCCGCCACCTGTTCCGGTAAGCAGAAAATGTGAGCATCATCCTGGGTAAAGCCGCGCACCCGCATCAAGCCGTGCAGCGCGCCCGATCGCTCGTAGCGATAGACCGTGCCCAACTCAGCCCAGCGAATCGGTAACTCCCGGTAAGAATGCAAATGACTCTGGTAGGTCAACACATGAAAGGGACAGTTCATCGGCTTGAGTTGATACTGCTGCGCTTCAATCTCCATCTGGTCGAACATGTTCTCGCGGTAGAAGTCAAAGTGCCCCGACGTTTTCCAGAGATCGAGATTGGCGATGTGGGGCGTGTAGAGTAGTTCATAGCCCCCATCCAGATGAGCTTTGCGCCAGAAGTCTTCAATCAGCAGCCGCATCCTGGCTCCCTTGGGATGCCAAAACACCAGCCCTCCACCCGCCTCCTCCTGGATACTGAACAGATCCAGATCTTGTCCCAACTTGCGATGGTCGCGCCGCTTGGCCTCTTCTTTTTGAATCAGGTAGGCTTGAAGTTGGGCTGGGGTTTCCCAGGCTGTCCCATAAATCCGCTGAAGCTGCGGCTTGGTTTCATCACCCCGCCAGTAGGCTCCGGCCACACTTTCCAGCGCAAAAGCATCAAGGGCAATTTCGCCGGTGGAGTTGAGATGCGGGCCAGCACACAGATCCCACCAGCAGTCTTTGCCGCGCTGATTTGGTGCTAAAGCATCAGAAGGTTCGGAACCCCCTGGCAGCGTCTCTGCACCGCCAATCAAGTAACGGGTAATGGGCTGATCGGCGGGAATGCTGTCCAGGAGTTCTAATTTATAGGGTTCGTTGAGTTGCTCAATTTCTGCCCGAATTTGCTCTCGTTCGATGACTTCTTGCCTGATCGGCAGGTTGGCTTGGATAATGCGCCGCATCTCTGCTTCAATCTGGATTAGATTGTCGGGAGTAAAGGGAATTGGCCGATCAAAGTCATAGTAAAAGCCTGTGTCTGTCCAAGGGCCGATCGTTACCCGCGTTTCTGGAAATAGCATTTGCACCGCCATTGCCAGCACATGAGCACAGCTATGGCGAATTCTCAGCAGTCTTGCGGTGCTGGTTTGGAGAACTTTTTCCTCGTCTTGGTCGATCAGACGATCGATTTGACTAAACATGCTTAACAAAGAATGATAATCGTTCTCAATCTAGCACACTTGGTCAAGGTGGGGCGATCGCGGTGTCAGGCTGGCTGATGGTCTTGATCTTTTAAGATGGTAGGGACGGATTGGATTTGAATCCTATGGCTCCTCAACTTTTATCCCTGTCATCTCAAGAGACATCCCTGCCAGAGCAGCGGGTGGTGTTAGAAGGCGTAAGTTGGCAGCAGTATGAAGTTTTGCTGGCGACCCTGGGCGATGATTTTCCCGCCTTGCGGTTGAGCTATCTGGAAGGGATCTTAGAAATTATGACCACTTCTCCCCTGCACGAAGAACTCAAAAAAATGATTGGGATGCTAATGGAGGCATATTTTCAAGAGACGCGCACCCGTTTTCATGCGATTGGCTCGGCGACATTTCGCAAAGTTGCCAAACAGCGGGGGTTAGAGCCAGATGAGTGCTATTGCTTGGGGCAAAAAAAGGAGTTTCCTGATCTGGCGATCGAGGTGGTACTGAGTAGCGGCATGGTCGATAAACTGGAGATCTATCGGGGTTTGGGAGTAAGGGAAGTGTGGGTATGGGAAAATGGGCGCTTTGCGATTCATCATTTGCGGGCGGAGGTCTATGAAAGGGTTGCCGCGAGTGAATTGCTGCCAGGGTGTGACATTGAATTGCTAGCCAAGTATGTAAAACCAGAGGAACAGTTTGATGCAGTGATGGCATTTCGGGAAGAACTGAGAAGGCGCTAACATTGCCCCTAAAGGAATTGCGATCCTAGGTTCGGCTTTGTTAGCTGCTACAGAGTTCATGAACTGTTCTCACTTTTCCGATTAGCAAGCAGTGGTGATTATCCATCGCGCAGCCTAAAACTCGATTGAAACTGTCCCTGATACGGCAAAAGGTCTGCCTGGATTCACCCCACCACCGACAAAGCTATAGTTGCCGGAGCGAAAGTAATCGACATTAAGCTACCACCGATCTCGCCGTCCTTTGAGTGATTCTGAGTAATACATTAGAGTAGGAGCCTGTTAGGAGAAGCTGCCATGCTGGTCAAAACCCAACTGATGACGCTGGATGACTATCTTGTCTACGACGATGGCACTGACACTTGCTATGAATTGGTGAACGGGGAATTGGTGGAAATGCCTGCTGAGAGTGACTTAAACCGCCGCATTGCGATGTTCCTTCTAGTGTATTTTCTGCAATTAGGTATTCCTTATTACTGCTTGGCAATTGGCACCCAAATTGCGGTGAGCGGGGCACGGGCAACCGCGCGCCAACCCGATTTAGTGCTGCTTTCAGAAGAGGCAGCGATCGCCCTGCAAGATTTTACTAAGGGGCTGATTACCTACGATATGCCGCCGCCACGATTGGTCGTTGAAGTTGTTTCACTAGGCCAGTCTGACCGAGACTATCGCTTCAAACGCACGGAGTATGCAGCTCGGCAAATCCCTGAATACTGGATTGTCGATCCGATCGCGGCTACCCTCACCGTGCTGTACTGGGTGAATGGGCTGTATGAAGAGCAGGTGTTTACGGGCACCACCGCGATCGCCTCACCCGAATTGGGCGAACTTGCACTGACGGTTGACCAAGTTTTGCAGGCTTAAAGATCTGCTCACCACGCTTGCATCGGTGAGATCCCCCTAAATCCACGCCACGTGCTTTATGTCGGGGAACCCGCCCACCGCAGTAGCTCACGCCACTTGCTTTATGTCGGCAGAGCCGCCCACCGCAGTGGCTTCCCTTCAAAAGGGGGACTTCAGTAGTTAAATCTAATCCAGTTCCCCCCTTTTTAAGGGGGGCAAGGGGGGATCTGCACGAAATCAACGCAGTCAGCAATTCCTGCTTCCACGACGTTCAATACCTCCATCATTCTGCCCGCTAGCAATGCAGGCGCGTTTAGCCACAACCCTGGAAACCCGCTGCTGCGAATAACCCCATCGGTATCAGGGGCAATTAAGACAAATTCCTCTGCCAATCAGTTCGACTTTGAATTTTTCTGGGGTTGCCTGATAACGACGCTCAAACTCAGTGCGTGTGAGGCGATCGCCACTTTCCAAAGCTGGGATGGTTTCGGGCCCAACAGGCTTTAACACCATGATTCACTTCTAGAGACTGAAGGAGCATTACTATTATGGCGCAAGGACTATCTGCGAGGTCGATACTGCATTAAATACTCCCTCGGTGAGATGCCAATTTTTTTGCAAAAAGAGGCAGCAAAATGCTGGCGCACTAAAATTCCCAACTGATAGAACCAGTGATTGTAAATGGCTCACCTCTTATAATGTAAAGTCTGCCAAAGCCTGAAAATGAAGCATAGTCTACATTGAAGAGATTACGGAAATTAATAGCTGCATTAAACCGATCTCTACGATAGTAGAGTGCTGCATCAGTGCGTAAATAGCTCGGTACTGTTCCTGAGTTGGCTAAATCTGGCTGCCGTTCACCGACATAAAACAACCCTAATCCAAATCCAAAACCTTTTAAATTGCCCCTTTGGATTTGATAAGTTGTCCAAAGACTCGCTTGATTATCTGGCACACTTGGTAATCGATTGCCGACAGGAGTAACATTATCTGCTGTAACTTTTGCATTAGTATATGCATAAGATGCAATAATTTTCCAACCAGGTAAGATTTCGCCTGCAATATCTAACTCGATTCCACGGCTTTGTTGCTCTCCAGTTTGAGTCGAAAAACCAGGGTCATTACGGTCGGGCGTTAGTACATTGGTTTTGGTGATTTGATAAGCTGCTAAGGTTGCAGCAAGCCTTCTGTCTAACCAGTCTGTTTTTACGCCTACTTCGTATTGAGTTCCTCTTGTCGGCTCAAACGCTCTTCCATCTCGACTAAATCCACTGCTTGGGAAAAATGAGCGACTATAGCTAGCATAAAGAGATACTGTTTCAATGGGCTGATAAACCAAACCAATTCGGGGACTAAAAGCACCCTCGTTTTGAACTTTGGCATCAATTCCATCTCTGAATGTGTCAGTTTCATTTTTTCCCCAATCATAGCGGCCCCCGATTAAAAGTTTAAAATTGTTGCTAAAAACAATTTGATCCTGAAGATAAATCCCATAGGTTTGAGTTACTGACCGATTTCCAAAAAACGTTATATTGAACTCTGGCTCTGGAATATTAGACCTGTTGCTTTATAACGCAAAAAATCGCCGAAACCCTTATCGTCACTAGCTTGCAGCCATTGATCATGAAAATCGCCTGGAATGATTGCTCTGCTTGGTTTTCATGGCTTTTTGTGGCTTATTAAGCAACAGGTCTATTGTAGTTTGGATTGCGAATGTCTAAAGGTGGAAAATCATCACTAAAAAACACTGGGCTACCCCAAAAGTCATTACGAGTAACATCAAAACCTATGAGGAGTTGGTGTTTAATCGAACCAGTATTAAACTTTCCAATTAAATCAATCTGCCCAAAGTAGGTATCCCATGTATTTTCACCGTTGAATGATTGAAGCGTTAAAAAACGATCGTCTACTAAGTTAGCGGCAATATTATCATTTCGGATGTTAATTGATTGATTTATGGCAAGATTATTGCGAATTTTCCAGTTATCGCTAAATTCATGAGTCAGTGTGTAGCCATACTTGTGAGTCGTATATGCTCCGCTTGAAAAGTCAGGATATGCAGGGAAAAAATTCCGAGATGGAAAACGATTATTGCTCAGAATTGGCGATTCCAAGAGACTAGGACTTGCAAAGAATCTAATGTATTCGTAGTATAAATTTAGAGTTGTCCGATCTCCGATTTTCCAAGTAAGCGATGGTGCAATCGTCGTTGTGTTTAGATTGACAAAATCTTGATAACTTTCTTGACCGCGACAGCTGGCGATAAAGCGATAGAGAAGCCTTTTGTCGCCAGTTAGGGGGCCAGAAAAATCGATACTAGGCTGATAAAATCCATAATTTCCTACCTCAAAACCAAGCTTGTAATAAGGTTGATTCAAAGGTTGTTTTGTAGTGATATTGATGATTCCACCCGGTTCTATTGCACCGAATAAAACTGAAGCAGGGCCTTTAAGGATTTCCACCTGTTCAACTGTTCCGATTGGTGTCAAACCGTAGAAGCTAACATCGCGAGAGCCATTTCTGAAATTTGCAGCTTGTGCGCCATCAAATGATGAAAATCCCCTAATGATTCTAGTTGCTGCGGATGAACCATAGAGCGATCCTCCATCTAATACACCGCTAACAGTCTCTACTGCTTCAGTGATGTTTCTTACATTACGATCGCGCAGCACCTGTTGCGGTACGATTTGAATCGATACGGGCAGGTCGCGGATCGGGGTGTCGGT
The DNA here is from genome assembly GCA_019359715.1 of Aphanocapsa sp. GSE-SYN-MK-11-07L. Taxonomy (GTDB): domain Bacteria; phylum Cyanobacteriota; class Cyanobacteriia; order Thermosynechococcales; family Thermosynechococcaceae; genus JAHHGS01. Next base: position 24,607 of record JAHHGS010000137.1, read on the forward strand.
TTTTGTGGCAGTGCTAGTATCCGGGACAAAATAGCGCCCTTCCCCTTCACCTGTTACAACAAGCTCCTCTTCAGTGGTTTCATCTTCTGGGTTGAGGCTGTAGGCAAAGCCTCCTGTTTTGAGCGTAACTTCAGTTTGAGGTGGAGCGTTGGTTCCCGTGACGCTAATCCGAATGCTACTGGCATCTGCCTGCGCCACCTGCACCGTGGCAATGTCTGTGGTTGGGTTTTCTGCTGCAAAAGCTTGACCTTCTGGCAGCGCTAACACTGCATTGGGAATGTCAGCAATTAGGCTATTTCCCTCAGCCCGAAACTTGGTCGCATCCACCTGGAGCGGCTTGCCCTCCCCCGTTTCCAGGATAATCTCTAAGCCAGTCTCAGTCCGCTCAAGCTTGATGTTGGTCACTTGCACCGTTGCCGCTTCAATTTGAGCAAGCCAGTCTTTGACTGTTGTAGCAGGCTGAGAATGACCTTCATGGTTACTACGAAGCTGATCGGGCATTGGCTCAGAAGGTTGCAGCGCCGTCTCAGTCTGTGCCCACCCAGGTAACGCACCTGCCACACTGCCAAGGCTACTCAATACCCCAACCACAACCCATAGCCGAAGCGAAACTGCCAACAGCCCAACCTTCATCGCAGCACCTCACACAAGATTCAAGAATAATTGCAAGTCATTCCTGATTGCAATCAAACGTAGTGTAGAGAAGCGCAAGAAGGCGCGTCTAGCGGTAAAATCGTTTTTGCTTATCACAAAATCGTCTTTTTCCCGCTCAACATTCTCTGGGTGTGGTTTCAAACTGTTGATCAAAAACGTCAGTAAGGTAATAATCAGGCTTCAGAGTGATGCAACGTTCATGGATTCATGTCGATAAAATACGAATCATTAGTCAGGACTGACGCGCTTGAGGCTTGAGATCTCGATCCCCCCTCGCCCCCCTTAAAAAGGGGGGAACTCCGAAAGCCCCCTTTTTAAGGGGGTTGGGGGATCTCGCTGCGTAAGTCCTAATTAGTTCTATAGCAATCCTAAATGGTTTGTGAGAGTGCCGCCCGGAGGGCGATCACTCTCACAAACCATTTAGGATTGCTATAGATTGGCAACAAAAAATGAACAACGAATCTACGAATCACAGTCTTGAACAGGATGAAACCGGGGCAGAGGAGATGTTGGAGGAATATGACTTCAGCAATGCCAAACCTGGGAGACATCGAGGATTTCAGGGATCGCTCATCCGCATTCTGGAAGATGGGACAGAACAAATCATTCAGCCAAGACCGACAAACGGCTCTCTCAATGTTGAACAAAATCAGCGTCACTTGAGTTTGCTTCTTGATGCCTTCATCGTGGAATATTTTGAGGCAAAGGCAGGTGAGCAAGGGGTTCAAGCGTTGATTAATCAGGTGTTAGCAGAGTATATCTACGATCGCGATCAGCAAAGTCAAACCTAGACATCCATCGGTAAACTGCTTCTCTTTGTCACAAAATCGTCTTTTTCCCTGCCAAACACTGACTGGGCGTGATCCCAAACTGGCGCTTAAACACAGCGGTAAAGTGCCCCAGATGCCCATACCCGACTCGCTCTGCCACTTGCGTCACGGTACAATCACCCTGCTGCAACAACTGCTCTGCCCGTTTCAGCCGTTGCTGAGTCAAGTAACCGATCGCCGTTGTCCCAAACAGTTGCTTAAATCCTCGTAGCAAACTACTATGGCTCACGCCAATCTGCTGCGCCAATTCCAGCATCAAGGGCGGATTTTCCCAGCAACTATCCAGAATTTCTTTGGCATGGTAGAGTCGAGCGATCGTATCCGGTTTTAGCCCCGATACTCGAATCGATTTCTGACTCTCTGCAATCATGTCCAGATAGATCACGAGCAGTTCCATCACCTTTGCCTGAAGATAGACCTGCTTGAGTGCCCCGCGATAGGGCGCATCCCACATCTGTTGAGCAATGGTCTGAATGGCAGGAGTCACCGTTGGATAAAACGCAACCTTCCAATCCTGTCCCTTAAACAACTGCTTTAGCGCATCATTATCTCGCTGCTGCTCCGTCAGAAACACAGAGTGAAATAGCTCTGGATCAATCTCAATATTCACGCAGGTCAACCGCTCTCTGGCACGATGCATTCCAGTGACGGCGGGCGATACACCGCTGCCCGAAAAATAGCTGCGCCCCCTACCTAAATCCAGGTGAACCTCATCGAAATACAGCAAGCCTGTTGGAAAAATTGAAATTTGAATTTGATGGTCATGAATAGGAGCTTTGATCACCAAATCCTGATAAGATTCAAACTCCGAAAAGCCTAAACAAACTCCAGGCAGCAGATCCATCTCACGCAGATAACCCTGCCCCAGAACTGCTGGCACGCCCGTTATTTCCTCAAAATCATCCAGCACCAAATTCTTGGGGCAGGGTGCAGGAGCGTCTTCGCTGAGGTCATCCCAGTCAGAGTCGTTGATAATCAGAGTCATGGTAGGACTAAATCAGAATTGCAGATCAACACAAATGAAAAAAAGTTTCAATAATGTTAACACGATCGCCCTGAGCCTGGAAGCCTGGCCTCCTCTGCCCCATCACAGTGCTCAGCGATCGCATTGACGCCAAGGCGAAAAATCATTGATGCAAGGGGTCTAATATGTAGGACTTACGCAGCGAGATCCCCCAACCCCCTTAAAAAGGGGGCTTTCGGAGTTCCCCCCTTTTTAAGGGGGGCAAGGGGGGGAGTGTGCTGGGCACACCTGCGCGAACGAGATCTCAAGCCTCAAGTGCTTAAAGACACTAACCTCGGCAGCCCAAAGACACTAACTTCGGCGGCCTAAAGACACTAACTTCGGCACCCAAATGACAGCAACCTCGGCGGGTCATTTTTGAGAAACTTCGGCAGGTAAT
>JAHHGS010000138.1 GCA_019359715.1 Aphanocapsa sp. GSE-SYN-MK-11-07L
CAGATTCGGTCAGCAAAGTGAATTCAGAAATTTGCTGCTGGGGATTCGCGACGATCGCGGTTAGTAATGTCTGGAAATGCCCTGCCATCCGAGCGATCGTGCTTGACTCAAATAAATCAGTGTTGTATTCCCAACAACACGCAAGTCCCCGATCTGTTTCTGTAACATCCAGGCGCAAATCCAGCAATGCTCTGGCGCTTTCCACTTCCAAAGGAGCGATCGTCAACCTTGGTAGTTCAAATTTTCTCCTGGGGGTATTGTGTAAAGTGAATGACACTTGAAAGAGCGGATTGTAGTTAGTATCTCGCTCAGGTTGCAGTTCCTCTACCAGCTTTTCAAAAGGTAAGTCCTGATTGGCATAGCCTCCGATCGTGATCTCCCGGATCTGATCTAAAAGTTCTTCAAAGGTTAGGTCGTTTGATAAAGCCGTGCGTAATACCAAGTTATTAACGAAAATCCCAATTAATCCTTCGCTTTCAGCTCGATTACGGTTGGCGACAGGCGAACCAACAATCATGTCTTGCTGACCTGTGTAACGATAGAGCAAGACATTGAACGCTGCCAAGATCGTCATAAAAAGCGTCGCTCCGGCTTTCTTGCCAATATCTTTCAGCGCCTGAGTCAAATGCTCAGGAAGGACAAACGATCGTGTGGCTCCCCGGTAGGTTTGAATGGGTGGGCGTGGTCGATCTGTGGGAAGTTGCAACAAAGATGGAGCGTGGTCTAATTGCTGTTGCCAGTAAGCCAGTTGGGACTGAAGCGTTTCTCCTTGTAACCACTGCCGTTGCCAAACGGCGAAATCTGCATATTGAATGGGCAACTCAGGTAGCGTCGATCGATTCTGAAGGCTGCCTTGCTCAGCTGAACCAGCCTCAGTCGAAAAAGCGATGTAAAACGCTGACAATTCGCGCGTGAGGATGTCGATTGACCAACCATCAAAAACAATATGATGAATGGTGAACAGCAGCACATATTTTGATTGACTGAGTTGAAGCAGCGTCCAGCGCCATAATGGAGCTTGAGCTAAGTTGAAAGGGCATCGACTTTGCTGGATGGCAAGTCGCCACACTTCCGATGTCTGCTCTGCTGTTGGCAGATGACGCAAGTCTACCTTCAATAAAGTGAAGGGTAGGTTTGGTACAATGATTTGAACAGGTTGTTCTTCTACTATCTCAAACGTTGTGCGGAGCACTTCATGGCGTTGCACAACCTTGTTTAAACTCTGTTCTAGGGCAACTACATTGAGTGAACCTGTCAGTTGCAACGCAGCATGTTCATTGTAGAAAGGATTGTCGGGTTCCAACTGTTGAAGAAACCACAATCGTTGTTGAGCAAATGATAGAGGAAGAAAAGTATCGCGTGGAACAGGCAAGATGGGCTGAATCCCAGAACACGAAGTAAGATTAGTGTTTTTGAGAAACTCAATGATTTCTGATTTACGCGCTTGGAGTTGCACCTTCAAATCTGGTGTCAAAACACCCTGAGGAGCGCTGTAACGCAGCGTTTCACCCTCGATCCAGAATCTTACGTCTAGGTTGTGAAAGTCAGATAACCATTCCGCGATCGCTTTCATAGTTCTCCCTCCTCGCGCTCACCTATCCCAGCATGAACTGGCAAGGGTTGAGCCGTCCTATACGTTTTCTCAATCGCCTCTGATATTCCAGCCACTGTGGGGGTTTCAAACATACTGTTGACGGATAGTTCCATTTGGAATCGTTTGCGAAGCTGAGAGAGTACTTGCGTAGACAGCAGAGAATCTCCCCCTAACTCAAAAAAATTGTCGTGAATTCCGATTTTTTGAATTCCTAGAATTTCCTGCCAAATGTTCGCGAGTGTTTCCTCAATTGTGGTTTTAGGTGGAACATAAGCATTCTGTAAGTTTGGTCTAGCGTGAAGCGGAGATATATTCACTGACGTGGAGTTTGACCTCTTCTTGTGCAAAGCACTGGGCTGAGTCCATTGTTTGAGCCTTGTTTGGAGATCTCCAGTAGAGACACAAATTGGGTTGAATTCGATCCCAGACAAAATCCGTTCTAATACTTTGACACCTTCGATCGGTGCGATCGCAAATTCAGCCAGACTGGTTCTGTGAGAGCTATCCTGCTGCGTTTGCTGTCCAACTTTCCATGCATCCCAGTTCACACTGATCCAAGGGACAGGATGGGTCTGATTCTGCTGCTGAGCAAAGGCATCCATGAAGAGATTCGCTGACGCATAGGCAGCATAACCCAGCCCGCCTAAAACAGAGGATAAGGACGATAGTAATAAACAAAAATCAAGAGCCTGATCTCGTAAAACTTTTTCTAAAACTAAAAGTCCATACACTTTAGGTTGAAATTGCTGTTCGCATGCTATCTTAGTCAGTTGTGTCATTGGGACAAATGAGTTTGTTTCAACAATCCCAGCCGCATGGATCACTCCATTCAGCGAACCAAACCGCGATTCTGCCTTAGCGATCGCATCCCTCATTTGCTCTAGATTTGCGACATCAGCACTCACAACCAAAACTTCCGCGCCTAATGCTTCGATCGCTTGAATGTCCTGAATTTTACGGCTAATGCCACTCTGCTGATTGTGGCTGATCAGCCAGTCTTCCCACTCGGTTCTGGCTGGAAAAGCAGAACGTCCGGTCAGAATGAGTTTGGCTTGTACGGTCTCCGCCAAATGTCGCGCTATCACCCTGCCAATCTCTCCGAGTCCACCCGTGATCAGATAAACTCCGCCGTTTCGGAGTCGCGATCGCACTACAGAGGTTTCATCGAAAGTTTCTTCCAAGCGCACCGGCTCAAAGGCTTGTACATAACGATGAGTGCCTCGGTAAACAATCATTGGCTCAGCCATTGGAACACTGAATTCGTTGAAGAGATCATTGATAAGTTTCTTCGCTTGCCAACTTCCCGATGCAGGAAGCACGACATCAATACTGCGACAATGGAGATTGAAATACTCTTGCGGAATGACTTTCATCATTCCTAGCAAAGTGGCTTTCTCAGGAGCAAGCCATTCCTCTCCAGTGACAATCTGAGTATGGTTAGAAACCACTGTGATTTCAACCTCATCTGTACCAAGTTGCTTCTCCAACGCTTGAACTAGATACAGCAAGCTGTAAAACCCTTGGGTGTGGGCTTTCTTCACCTCTGTTAGTTCTGGTGTTGTATGTTCTCTTGCAGTGAGATTCCACAGATGAATAACTTTGTGGGGTTGTTTCTGTGCGGTGAGTTGTTCCTTGAGTAAAGCATCGTAATCATCTGCGTGTTGAGGATTCAGGGTATAGAGAGATTCGCTAAGTTGAGTAAACTCTGTTCCGCATTTGACGACAACCACATTCTGCCCCTGATTTTTTAGGTACTCCACCAGTGGAGTCCCGAAGCCACACTCATCGATAAACACAAGATAGTTAGACGTTTGCACCTCCAATTTTTCTAGTTTGGATGGTAGTATCGATGGCTTCCAGCAGGGCAGATAGAACCAGTCAGCAATATCTGATTTTTTGCTCAATGCTGGTGGTATTGGGCGATCGCTTTCTCTTGATTTAACAGGTTCAACCCAGTAACGCTGACGCTCGAATGGGTAGGTCGGCAAGGGAACCCGAAACCGTTGCTCATGGGTATAAAATCCCGACCAACTCACCGCGACCCCAGATAACCAAAGCTGACCAACCGTTTGCAAGAGAAACGCCATATCCGATTCGCTCTCTTGCGGATGGCGGAGGGAAGTCAACAGTCCCTGTCCATTGACGCGATTAGGGTGCCGTTTGGCGAATGTCATTAAGGTACGACCCGGCCCTACCTCTAGCAGAATTCGATTCGGGTCTTGCAAGAGTGCGTCTAATCCAGCCGCAAAGCGCACAGTTTGTCGAAGATGCTTTGCCCAATAAGATGGATCGGTTGTCTCTTGAGCCGTAATCCATGTGCCTGTGACATTGGACAAATAGGGAATTTGGGGAGGATTGAGTTTAACCTGTTGAACTCGTTGCATGAAAGGGAGCAAGATTGGCTCCATCATCTCCGAGTGAAAGGCATGAGAGGTCTGTAAACAACGGCAGTCTATGCCCTGAGCAGCTAGCTTGTTCTGTAAGCTTTCAATTGCTTCTGTCACTCCCGAAACAACACACGCAGAGGGACCGTTAATTGCTGCCAGCGAAAGCGAATTGTCCAAAAGCGATGTAACGTCTTGTTCCGGAAGTGGAATGGCAAGCATACTTCCTGATGGTAATTGCTGCATGAGAGATGCCCGTGCTACGACCAATGCCAACGCATCTTCAAAAGAGAACACGCCTGCTAGAGTCGCCGCAACATATTCTCCAATGCTATGACCGATCATTGCTGTGGGTCGCACGCCCCATTCCATCCATAACTGGGCTAACGCATATTCGATCACAAACAGAGCAGGTTGAGCGATCGCGGTTTGTTTGAGCTGTTGAGAAGCTGCTTCAACTGAGTCGGCATCGGGATAGAGAATGTGGCGTAAATCAACTCCTAGATGAGATCTAAGTATCTCTAAACCAAGATCGACCTGCTGACGAAAAGTTGGCTCAACCTCGTAGAGTTCCCGCGCCATGTTCACGTGCTGTGCCCCCTGTCCCGAAAACATAAAGACAATGGGGCGATGAGTGACTTCTTGATTCTGTGTTAAAAGGCTCTTGGACTGAGGATCTTCGAGCGCCTTGACTGCCTGCTCCAGGGTTTGACAGACGAAGACGCGGCGACAGTCAAACGCTTGACGACCGATCTGGAGCGTATAGGCGACATCTGCCAAATTCAGATCGGGGGTTTGCTTGAGGGCATTAACCAAATTAACAGTTGCCTGTTCCAAAGCTGAGTCTGTTTTGGCAGAGAGGATCAGCAACTGCCAAGGGCGGGATGCTGGAGATGGGGAAACAGGCAGGGCTTCTTCGAGAATCACATGGGCATTGGTTCCACCCATGCCAAACGAACTCACTCCAGCCCGACGAGGTATCTGGTTCGTTTTCCACTGCGACAGTTCAGTATTGACATAAAACGGACTATCGGCAAAGTCAATTTTGGGGTTGGGGTGCTCAAAATTCAAACTGGGTGGAATCCATTGATGTTTAAGACTTAAGACCGTCTTAATCAGACCCGTGATGCCAGCCGCGACACTCAGATGCCCAACATTTGTTTTCACTGACCCGATCGCACAACCCCCTTTTTGATCGGTGCTGCGCCGGAAAACTTGGGTTAGCGCCGTTAGTTCAATCGGATCTCCCAAAGCCGTTCCAGTCCCGTGTGCTTCGATATAGGTGATGGTTCCCGCATCAATGCCAGCGATCGCTTGAGCCTCTGCGATCGCTGCAGCTTGTCCTTCTGAACTGGGAGCTGTATAGCCCACTTTAAACGAGCCATCGTTATTGATTGCCGAGCCTTTAACAATGGCATCAATAAAATCTCCATCCGCAATCGCGTCAGACAGTCGTTTGAGCAGGACAATTCCCAATCCACTGCTAAAAATCGTTCCCTGCGCTTTGGCATCAAAGGCTCGGCAATGCCCATCTGGCGAGGAGATGCCTTCAGTTTGATAAACATACCCTACCTTCTGAGGCACCGTGATTGAAACACCACCCGCTAGTGCCATGTCGCATTCACCATTCAACAAGCTCTGACAGGCAACATGAACCGCGACCAAAGACGTAGAACAAGCAGTTTGAATCGTGACCGAGGGACCCTTCAAATTCACCTTGTAGGACACCCGTGTAGACAGATAATCTACTGCATTGCCCAAGAACATCTGTAAATCGGCAATGCCGCCAGAGTCTGGACAAAGATTGTTAATTAGATACGTACTCGTCTCGACGCCAGCATAAACACCAATCGATCCTTCATAGGTTTCCGGATTGTATCCTGCTTGTTCGATCGCATCCCAAGCATGTTCCAGGAAAAGTCGGTGCTGTGGATCCATTGTTTCTGCTTCTTTAGGGCTAAAGCCAAAGAAGTGAGCATCAAAACGATCAATGTCTGCTAGAAGTGCTTTTGCTTTGACATAGTTCGGGTCATGCAGCAAAGCAGGATTGACCCCTGAGCCGAGGAGTTCTTCATCCGAGAGAAATGAGACGGACTCTACTCCATTGCACAGATTTTGCCAAAATTGATCGAGATTGTTTGCGCCTGGAAAGCGACCAGACATCCCGATAATGGCAATTTCTGAACCGTTCATCTTTCTCGATGAATTTGCTTTACTCATCAGTTCACCTACTTCAACGTTGTAAGCCTCAAGGCTGGCTATTGGTTCGTTAATCGATGGATCTGTCTCGATTGCTTGCGTTGTTCTCGCAACAGTTGGCGATCGCTACGCGACTTTGCTCGTTCATCACCTTGGTCAGTAGAGGTTTTCCGGTCTGGATCTTGGCTTAAATATTGAGCAAACGAGTGGATGGTCGGGAACTTAAACAGTTCAACGATAGGGAGTTCTTGATCCAAGATTTCCTGTAATTTGACCTGGACTCTGACCATCAGGAGTGAATTTCCGCCCAACTCAAAGAAGTTATCGTGAACTCCCACTTTCTCCAATTGCAAGATTTCTTGCCAAACGCTGGCAATGATCTGTTCAGATTCCGTTTGAGGCATAACCGACGCTGCCCCATCCGGTGGATTCAAATTTCCGGGAACAGGCAGGGCTTTACGATCGACCTTACCGTTCGGGGTGAGTGGCAATGCATCCAGAAGCACGTAGGCAGCAGGAACCATATAGTTGGGCAATTTAGCGCGGCAGATGCTGCTCAACTCTTCAGAAAGCGTTTCAGGTTTCTGCTGAGACATGGCAGGCTGCATCCCCTGTGTTATCGAAGCCAAGTCGATTTTGCCACCGACAAAGCTGTGCAGCAGAACATGACTGGCATCTAAGTGAAATAAATCTTGAACCCCTTCAAACGCTAAAGTCCCAATGGGACAGAGTCCGATCTCTTGCTGAGGTGCTGTTTCCATGAGCAATTGGCTGATATACCCTGCTTCCAGCAAACAAAAATCTTTAGCAAATTCTCCATACAGTGGCGAGATCGCACTCAATTGTCCAATCAAAAAGAGGGAAAAAGCCGACTGGGCAAAAATCGGTTGATTGATACCGTAATCACTGCCCTGAATTGGAAGAGAAGGGCTGCATAACAGTAAACGGTGGTCGGCGGGATGGTAATAGTAAGCCCCCGCTTCGAGTCCTTTGACTCGGTTCGGTTGGATATATACATACGTTTGGACGGGATAGAGACTTCCAGCAGAGGCATAACGATATTTCGGCAGTGGAGAACCCTCGACCTTCATCTGGAGCAAACCACTCAGGAACAGGCTGAACTGTTCTAAAGAAATCGGGTGATCCAAAAATTGTCGATAGCTTTGACGCTGCCAATACGCTTGAATCAGATCTTCATCAAACTCTGGTTTAGGCAATGGGATGCTGGACTGATTGGGGGGTAGAGATCGTAGCCCTGGTTGCTTCAGCTTAAACTCAAGCCGCTCTATGGGATCGACCAATACGCCTTCAAGCTGATGGGGTTCATGCGCTTCAACCAGATTCTGAATGGGTGAGTTTGTGGGTTGCTTGGAGATCAGGTTTGAATCAGGAACGACATAGGCAACTAATTGCTGATTGCCTTGTGATCCTCCAAGTGATGCGCCAAGCGATGCTCCGACCACCGTCACAATAGCCTGTCCGACAGCAGGGTGCTGTTGCAGCGTTGCCTCAATCTCACCGAGTTCAATCCGGTGCCCGTTCACCTTGATCTGGAAGTCTTCTCGTCCTAGAAACTCAATTGTGCCATTCGGTAAATATCGCCCCAAATCTCCCGTTTTGTACAACCGCTCTTGAGTATGCGGATGAGTGATAAAACTAGCATTTGTCTTCTCTGGATTGCGCCAATATCCTTGGGCTAGCCCAATTCCCCCAATGTAAAGCTGCCCCGCAACCCAAATCGGACAAGGTTCCAGGGCTTCATTCAGCACATAAAAGTGCTGATTTGCCATCGGTCGACCGTAGGGAATACTTTTCCACGCGGGATCAATCTGTTCAACCAGATAGAGAATGGACCAGATAGATGCCTCGGTTGCACCTCCTAGACTGATCACCTGCACCTTTTCGCACAGAGTCCGAATTTTCTCCAGTAAACTCAGTGGTAGCCAATCCCCACTGAGCAAGACTAATCGCAAGGGTTGAAGCGATAACGGCGTATGACTCGTCGCATACTCCACCAGCATTTGCATTAACGCTGGCACCGAGTTCCAGATTGTCACCTGTTGCTGTTCAATTAAGTTCAACCAGTGCGCCGGATCTTTGGTCAAGTGAGCATCTGGGATGACGATCGTGCCTCCGGCTGCTAGAGTGCCGAAAATGTCGTAGACAGACAGATCAAAACTGAGGGAAGATAATGCGAAAATTCGATCACCCGAAGTAACTCCAAAACGTGAGTTCATGTCGAGGATAGTATTCACCGCTCCTTGATGGTCAATCATCACGCCTTTCGGTTTACCCGTCGAGCCAGAAGTGTAAATGACGTAGGCTAAATCGGCGGGTTGCTGAACGGGATCAAGAAGCGTTAAGGGACCGGAAGCATCCAGGGTATCGATACATAAGGTGTCTACACATAGGCGTTTAACGGTTTCGGGCCACTCTAATCCAGCATCTAGCCAAGACTGAGTGAGCACCCACTGCACTTGTGCCTCTTCAAACAAATGCCACTGACGTTCTGTTGGCAGGGCAGGGTCAATGGGCACATAAGCCGCACCTGCTGCCAGAATGCCTAAGGTGGCGACGACTTGCTCCCACCCTTTTTCCATCACCACCGCAATGAGTTGATTCGGACAAACTCCGAGCTGACGTAGTTGATGATCGAGCTGATGAACGCGATCGCTCAATGCTTGATAGGTCAGCGTGCAATCAGAGGTCACGACAGCCGCCTGTTCTGGACACAGCCTAGCTTGCTCAAAGAATAGTGTGTGGAGCAAAGGAGGTTCTTGAGCCGCGATCGGGGTGTCAAAGGTATTATCAGTGGCGTTGATAGCGGCGAGTTGCTGAACCTGTGCAGAAGGTAACAGTTGTCGCCTTGAGGTTTGCCAAATTTCTTCCTCATTCGCCAGACGATTCAAGAAATGACCGTAAGCGGCAAAGAGATCATCCAGGAGTCTAGGGGGAAAGACTTCCTCTAAGGCATCCCAGGTGAGCACCAGCGCTCCACCCACTTCAGAAACTTGATGATCCAGATACACCTGCGGCGTCTGACTGATGAAGTGAACCACTTCCCCTAACCAATCGAGAGGGAACGATCGCTCACCCATTACATCCTGACTCATAATGCTGGTAAACACCACTGGTGCTAAGGGAGTGGTATTGTCCCCCCGGATTCGGGCTAAATCCCGCAAAACTTTAACTCCACTGTAGTAACGGTGCTCTAGATCCGTCCAAAGTTGCGATTGGATCTGTCGTGCTCTGGCTTGAAAGCTGCCTTCCCCGGAGTGGTCGATCGCCAGCAGATTCAGCGACGTGAAATCTCCGACAATCTCATTTACTTGTGGATGCAGCGGCAGACGATTAAATAACGTCAGGTTGAGTGTGAATCGGGGACTTTTGCTCCAAACCGTGAGGATTTCAGCAAAAGCAGTGAGCAATAGAACGGAGTGAGTCACACCGATGTGAGTTGCCTTGGCTTTCAGGCGTTGCCAAGTCTCTCGCTCTAACTCGTTGCGACGACGCACAAACCGAGGAGATTGGATGGCTGTCAGGTTTTTTTCTAATGGCAGTTCTGGAGAGGGGGGGAGGGTCGGAAGACGATTTTGCCAATACGCTTGGGAACGCTGATATAATCTCGAATCTTTCAACGCAATCTCAGCTAAAACGTAATCTCGAAACGAAAGTTCGAGCGGCTTCAGAACACAATCTGGATTTTGAGTGAGTTGACCTAACTCCCGAAAAACAAGCTCAATACTGCGGGCATCACTCGTCAACAGATCATAACTAATGTGAATTCTGAGTTGATTCTCCTCCTCGTTTTCCCTATGGTAAGTAGCTCGAATCTCGAATAGGGGCCACTGATCGCTAGGCAAGACTTGGTGAGACAACCAATCGCGGATCTCTGCCAACTGAGAAGCAGTACTGTCAGGACTTTCACCCCGCAGATCCAAAACTTCAATGTCGTAAGCGGGGACAGATTTTAGAATTTGCTGCTGCCCATCCGATCGCACGATCGCCCGCAGCATTTCATGACGCTCAATGAGTCGCTGCCAAGCCCGGTTAAATTTTCCGAGATGTAGCTCATGACATTCAACCTCAAGATATAGGTGAGTTGAGACATGGCTCAGCTCAAACACGCCACTACGTCCCATCCAATACGCCTGCTGGATGTCGGTGAGGGGAAACGGCTGATACCGATCGGCGGGATGAGAAATCAGTGTAGGCAGAACGGATGCGTCAGCTTCCGAGCGTTCACCAGAATCTGCTGGGTGCAAAATTTGCAGGATTTCTGCTTTACGCTCTGTCAACTGAGACTGTAAATCTGACGTCAAAGCTTGCTTAGGCGCATTACAGCGCAGACGATCGCCCTCGACCCAAAGCTTGATGCCCTGCTCACTGAGATTGAACAAAAACTCATGAATGGATGGGGTCATAGCTCAATCTCCGCTCGATCATCTAAATCCTGACTGACAGGAGTTTGCAGGTTTTGTGCTGCACAGTGAAGCTTGTCGATGTACTGAGCAATTTCAGCGATTGTGGGGTGGTCAAACAAGATATTCAAGGAGAGATCCAACTTAGCTGCGGCGCCAATCTGAGCAATCACCTGAGTTGCCATTAAAGAATGTCCCCCCAACTCAAAGAAGCTATCGTGGATACCGACTCGATTCACCCCCAGAAACCGTTGCCAGATGCTTGCGATCGCTTGCTCTAGCTCAGTGCCAGGAGACCTATATTCCTGACTGAGTTCAGGTCGTGGATGTGTGGGTTCCGATTGATGGGGTTTCTCAAAGGGATGCGTCTGATCTCCAGCAGCCAGAGAACCAACTGCACGTCCAGAACTGTGCAGATCAACTCGATCTAAAAGATCGCGAGTTGAAACCAAAACCTGAGGCAGTTTACTGCCCAGAATGCGTTTAAACACTTTGATGCCCTCTGAGGGAAGTAAGCCTTCTCTCAAAAATGCTTCTGAGGGAAATGCTTCTGAGTGTAGGTGGAGCGGCGCAACAGTTTGTGTTGATGAGCCTGCACGATCGGGGGTAGAAGTCCGAGGTTGACAGTCATCAAATAAAGGATGATTAACGGGTTTTAGGGGCTGGGGAGGATCTGAGAGGTCAGAGATGGGCTGTAATGGTTTCGCAGCGTCTGCAGCCATCCCGACTTCTTGCCAGGCATCCCAGTTAATACAAGTCGTGAAGGTGCCCTTCGTGGCGCTCTTGTAGTGTGTAAAGGCATCCAAAAAGGCATTGGCTGCTGCATAATCGACTTGCCCCACAATGCCGATCGTAGAAGCCAGTGATGAACAAAGGACAAAAAAGTCCAATTCAACGGACTGGAGAACCGTATCTAGCACCCATGTGCCCCGGATCTTGGGCGCTAAAACCCGTTCTGCCTCTTCCCGTGTTTTTCTCTGAATCACTCCACCGCCTGGAACACCAGCCGCATGGATAACCCCATTAATTTGACCAAAGCGCTCCTGAGCCTGAGCGATCGCTCTCTGCATGTGTTCTAAGTGAGTCACGTCGGCGCTGACGACCAAAACCTCTGCACCCAGTGCTTCCAGTGCAATCACTTTCTGCAGCTTGCGGCTGACGAGATCAGTTTCGTCATGCGTTTCCAGCCAGTGTGACCACTCATTGCGATCGGGTAATTCAGATCGTCCCGTCAACACTAGTTTTGCATTCACCGTCTTTGCGAGATGCTCGGCTAGAACCAGTCCAATCCCTCCCAGTCCACCTGTAATCAAATAAACTCCAGCTTGTCTTAGGCAAGGAGCCTCTTCTAGCGTTTCAGCCAACCGGACTGGCTCAAAGGTTTGCACCCAGCGATGCCCCCCACGAAAAGCCACAATCTGATCAAGACGAGGAACTGAGATTTCAGTGAGTAGTTGGTCGATGAGTTGTTGCTCTTGGCTACTCCCAGCAGCCGGAAGCGTCACATCAACACTGCAACACCGGATATTTGAATATTCTTGTCCAATAACTTTGACAGGGCCAAGCAAGACTGATTTTTCTGGGTCAATCTTCTCCTCGCCGATGACGGACTGTAGATTGTTGGAAATCACTGTTAGGTGTAACTTGTCTGTCAGATTCTGTTTACCCAACGCCTGCGCGAGAAACAACAGACTGTAGAATCCATGCTCCTGAGCGTGTTCAAGTCTTTCCAGCCCTGATTGAACAAACGCTTCCGGGGTAATCGTCCATAGGTGAACGATCGCGTTAGGTCTCTTCTGTTGAACGAGGAGTTCTTTGAGCAAGGCATCATAGTCACTCCTGCAATGAGGATTCAGGCGATACTCGTTAGCTCTAATCTGGGTGAAGTCTGACCCTACCTTCACCGTTATCACTGCTTGACCTTGTTGTTCTAGTCGTTTGACAAGTTGAATTCCCAAGCCAGACTCATCCATCAAGACCAGGCTGCAAGATGGCACCTCCTGCGATTGAATCAGTGCAGAGATCGAGCGCTTCCAAGACGGAATATAGAACCAATCTGTAAGATCAGACTTTTTCTCTAACGCTACAGAGTGGTGACTAACAACAGAGGGTGCTGGTGGCTCAATCCAATACCGCTGGCGCTCGAAGGGGTAGGTAGGCAGCGGCAAGCGATCGCGGTTCTCATCCTGATAAAATCCCCACCAATTGACCTGGACACCTGCCAACCAGAGACGACCCAGCGTGTTCAGCAACAATGCCTGATCAGACAGTTGATCTTTGGGATGTCGCAACGAAGAAAGGATTACTCTTTCTGTTGCCTGCTGTTTAACGGTTAGCTGTTGTTTGACAAAAGTACTCAAGGTTCGGCCTGGCCCTACTTCCAGAAAGACGCGAGCCGAATCCTTCAATAGCTCCGCAATCCCTTCTGTAAAGTGAACAGTCTGACGCAAGTGTTGCGCCCAATAATCGGGATTGGTCGCATCTGTGGTAGTGATCCAAGTGCCCGTAACGTTGGAAATAAAGGGAATTTGAGGAGAACGAAGCCGCATCTTCGCCACCACTAGCCGAAACGGTTCAGCGATCGCATCCATGCTTTCAGAGTGAAAGGCATGGGAGGTGTGAAGGCGATGAGTGTTCACGCCTTGTTCTGTTAAGCGGTGTTCTAAGTGTTGGATCGCTTCCGAGCTTCCCGAAACCACGCTTAAATCAGGGCTGTTGTTAGCCGCGATCGCGAGTTTTGCATTGATTTCGCCGAGTAGCCGTTGAATATCTTCTAATAGCAGACCCACCGAAAGCATCGCCCCACTGGGTTGCTGCTGCATCAGTTGTCCCCGCGTCACCACTAATGACAAAGCATCTTCCAACGAAAATACACCCGCAAGACAGGCTGCCACATATTCTCCAATGCTATGACCAATCATCGCCACAGGCTGAATTCCCCATGACATCCACAATTTAGCTAACGCATACTCAATCACAAATAGAGCAGGTTGGGTGATTGCCGTTTGCTGTAATTTCTGGGCTGCTGTTTCAAGATCTTGCTCAGTGGGATAGAGGATTTGGCGCAGATCAAAGCCGAGTTGAGGTTGGAGTAAATCACAACAGCGATCGCAGATGTCCCGAAAAATCACTTCACACTCGTAAAGTTCCCGTGCCATGTTGACATACTGCGCGCCTTGCCCTGGAAACATGAACACAACGGAGCGATTACTCGACTCCTGAAGTTGGGTGAAAACATGTGGCGAACCGCTCGATTCTAGTGCTTGCACAGCATTCTCCAGATTAGCTGCCACCATGATTCGGCGATGCTCAAAAGCTTGGCGCCCCACCTGGAGGGTATAGGCAACATCCGCTAAATTGAGGTCTGGATGCTGCTGTAGATGATGGGCAAGTTGCGCGGTAGCCGTTTCCAGCGCCGAACGAGTTTTCGCCGAAAGCACTAGTAACTGCTGGGATCGAGAAGGGCTGGAGAAAGTTCTCGACGGGGCTTCTTCCAAAATCAGATGGACATTGGTTCCCCCAAATCCAAAGGAACTCACTCCAGCCCGACGAGGCATCCCGTTGGCTGTCCACTGGGTCAGTTCCGTGTTGACATAAAATGGGCTATTGGCAAAATCGATCTCAGCGTTAGGTGTTTCAAAGTTAAGGCTAGGGGGCAAGGTCTGGTGATGGAGAGCTAGCGTTGTTTTGATTAACCCAGCGATTCCCGCCGCTGCATCCAAATGACCCACATTGGTTTTGACTGAGCCGATGGCACAGTATCTTTTAGAGGTTGTAGCGCTGCGAAATGCCTGAGTCATGGCGGCAATTTCGATCGGATCGCCTAACGGAGTTCCAGTGCCGTGGGTTTCCATATAGGTAATGGTGTCTGGCTCCACTTCAGCCATCACTTGAGCGGCACGAATCACTTTTGTCTGTCCTTCCTGACTCGGTGCTGTATAGCCCACTTTCAACGCACCGTCATTGTTGATCGCGGAACCTTTGATCACGGCATAAATGGAATCGCGATCGCAAACAGCATCCTCTAGCCGCTTAAGAACCACAGCCCCAATTCCATTTCCCCCCACTGTTCCGTTGGCTCTGGCATCAAACGCTCGACAGTGCCCATCCGCCGCCACAATTTCATCCGGAGACAGCGTTAATTCATTCTGAGGAACCTTGACTGCAACACCTGCAGCTAACGCCATATCGCATTCACCGCTCAGTAAGCTTTGGCAGGCTAAGTGGACGGCAGTGAGTGAACTAGAACAGGCTGTGCCAACACTCATACTGGGTCCTGTTAGATTCAATTTGTAGGAAACCCGAGTAGATAGATAGTCTTTATCGACTCCAACCAATGTTTGTAAAAATCCCCTGGATGCCATCAAGTCGTGGTTAGGACTGAGGTTATAGAGCAAATAGGTTCCCATGCCGACTCCGGCATAGACGCCGATTGGTCTTGCTTCAGTTTCAGTGTTGTAACCCGCATGTTCTAACGCTTCCCACGCACACTCTAAAAATAGGCGATGCTGGGGATCCATGGTTTCCGCTTCCCTGGGATTGAAACCAAAGAATGCGGCATCAAACCATTCAATATCCTGCAAAATAGCAGCGGCTTTGATGGATTGATTTGCACCATTCAACTTCGCCTGTCCCCCCTGTGGTAGCACTGAAATGGATTCAACACCCGCTTTTAAATTGTTCCAAAAAGCTTCAAGAGTTTGGCTGCCGGGAAACCGACCCGCAAGACCAATAATTGCAATTTCTAAACCGTTTTTCTGAACATTCATTGTTGTAGTTTTAGAAGCGTTTTAGGTCAGACAGAATCGCAATTTTCTGTGAACTTGTGCTTCATTAAATCATTTCCTTTGTTAAGAAGAGGTGGGGAGTGAGGGGTAGGGCTGCCCATCATCTGATCGAACTTGTACTCGTTTTGATAGTTTGAGGCGTTGCTTGAGGCGGTCTTTCCCTTGAGTTAGTTTCTGCTCCAGAGCCATCTGTTGCTGCTCAGACAAGTCAGCAGAATTGCCTTGGTTGAGGTGCTGCGCTAGTGTGCTAACAGTTGGATAATTAAACAAATCAATTAATGATAAGGTCTTGATTTTTTCGGGTAATACTTCTAGCAACTCTCTGTATACCTCTGCGAGTAATAATGAATTGCCACCCAGGTCAAAAAAGTTATCGTTAATCCCCACTTTGGCTAAACCAAGACTCTTTTGGAAAATAACTGCGACCTGATTTTCTAACTGATTTTGTGGGGCAACATAAGCAACTTCTAAGTTTTGAATCTGAACCTCTTGGGCCAGCAGTGCTTGTCGATCGACTTTGCCATTCACGGATAGGGGAAATGCCTCCAGGAAGACAAACGCAGAGGGCACCATTTGTGCGGGTAGGGTCTGGCTGAGAAAATCGTGCAGATCCTCAGGTTTAAGCAGGGATTGCGGCTCAGGAACCACATAAGCAATCAACCGCGCTTGATGATGTTCCCCAATTGCCACAATCACTGCTGATCGCACCGATGAGTGCTGCGTCAACGCTGTTTCAATTTCCCCTGCTTCAATGCGATGTCCACCAATCTTAATTTGAAAGTCAACTCGTCCTAAGAATTCGATGGTTCCATCTGGACGATATCGCCCTAAATCGCCAGTCCGATAAATACGCTCTCCGGTATAAGGATGGGTGATGAAACTGGTTTGAGTTTTTTCTGGATTGCGCCAGTACCCTTTGGCTAAGCCCACACCTGCACAGCATAGCTCTCCGGGCACCCAGGTCGGACAGTCCTCCAGGGTTTCATTTAAAATGTAGTAGGTTGTATTGGCGATCGGTTGTCCATAAGGAATACTTGTCCAGGTTGGATCAACAGATTCCACCGGATACCAGATATTCCAGATCGTCGTTTCAGTGGGGCCACCAATGCTGACCACATGTACCGTGTTGATTCGCGCTTGCAGCCGACTCGGTAACGAAAGGGGAACCCAATCTCCTCCCAGAAATGTCAATCGTAGCGATTGAGGCAGTCCTTCACACCGACTGTCCGCATAGTCCAATAACATCTCCATCATCATCGGAACAGAGTTCCAGAGCGTGACGGTTTCTCTCGCCATTAAATCAATCCAGTGAGCTGGATCTTTTTGCAGCGCAGTAGTTGGCAGGACGATCGTTCCACCTGCTGCAAGAAGACCAAAAATGTCGTACACCGATAAATCATGACTGAGCGCAGTGAGCGCTAGCACCCGATCCGTTGCTCCAACGTTGAACGACTGATTGGTTTGGATGACAGTGTTGACCACTGCACGATGAGAAATCATCACGCCCTTAGGTAAGCCCGTGGAGCCAGAGGTATAAATGACATAGGCTAGGTCATCTGGCGTCTGAATAGGGGCGAGCGGTTCCGTGCTCTCGGACCCAGCGCTTTCGATCGATAGCTCGTGAATTCCTTCTGGTAAAGCGATCGCCTGACTGAGCCAAGCTTGAGTGAGAACAATTTTGGCTTCACTGTTTTCTAGCAAATAGTTCAGCCGTGCTTGGGGGAGTTCGGGATCGATGGGGACGTAGGCTGCCCCTGCTGCCAGGATTCCCAGAATGGCAATAATTTGCTCCCAGCCTTTCTCCATCATCACCGCAACAAGAGTGTTAGGCGTGGCTCCTAGTGAGCGCAGCTTGTGACCGAGTTGGTTCGAGAGTTCGTACACCTCCTGATACGTCAGTGTGCGATCGGGAGATGCGATCGCCTGAGCATTAGGCTGTACTGTCACTTGTTCGGTAAACAACAAATGCAGTAATGAGTCAGGGACTGGAGCAGTGTTTGTGGAGTTCCGCTGAGCGAGCTGAGCCGGCAGTAGCAGTCTACGTAGTTCCGTCCAAGCGGTTGCCGATATCGCTAGCTGTTTGAGTAAGTCCTCATAGGCTCGAAACATGTCATCGATCATGCCTGGAGGAAAAAGATCCTCAACCACATCCCAGTTAAAGGTTAACGTTTCTTTTTCTTCCCAGACTTGCACATCTATCCAGGCTTGGGATGCCTGACTGACGCCATAAACTAGTTCTCCAAAATGACTAAAGGTGAGAGTTTCCTGCCCTAGTGAACGGAAGCCTAGGGTACTCGTAAAAATAATCGGAATGGCGCTTGGTGCCGATCCTTTCCTACGAGCCAGTTCTCGCGTCACTTGTACGCCGCTGAAATAGCGATGCTCTAGATCTTGCCACAGTTGTTTCTGAAGTCGAACGGCTCGTTCTGTAAACGGTTCACAAACTGCATGATCGATCGCCAACAACGTCACCGAGGTAAAATCTCCCAGGATGTCATTGACTTGGGGATGCAGCGGCAAACGATTGAAGAGAGCCAGATTCACTGTGAATTGTGGACTTTTACTCCACAGGGTGAGGATCTCGGTAAACGCAGCCAGCAATAGACCAGAGGGGGTCAGACCGGCTTCCGTTGATCGCTGCTTTAACTGCTGCCAGTCTGTTTGCTCTAACTGACTCTCATAACGCTTGCTTCGATGCTGCTTCAGTTCTTTGGGCTGTTTGGCGAGGGGTAAATCTGGAGCGGGCGGCAGGCTATCAAGACGGTTGAGCCAATAGTCGCGCGATCGCGCATACAACTCCGTATTCTGCAAAGCTTGCTCAGCTAAGACATAATCCCGGAAGGAAAGGAATAGGGGAGGCAATGTCACTTCAGGATGGGTGTACAGAGTTGCCCATTCATCAAACAGGCGAAACAAGCTCCATGCATCGAAGACTTGCAAGTCATAGCTAATGTGTAACCGAACACGGTCTTGATCCAGTAGCGTGGCCCGAAATTCAAATAACGGCCATTGGTCAGCAGGGATCACTTGATGTGATAGGCAATCGCGAATATCTTCCAGCGCTTTGTAGACAACGGCTTCCTCCTTTCCCCTCAGATCCAGCACCTGCATCTGATAGGAGGGCACAATTTCTTGGATCTGTTGCTGTCCATTGGGTAAGACAATCGCTCGTAACATATCATGGCGCTCAATCAGCGTTTGCAGCGCCGCATTTAACCGTTCTAAGTCTAAATTTTGTCCTTCGATTTCGTAGTAGCCGTGATTCGCCACATCCCCCAACTCTAGAACGCCACTCCGTCCGACCCAAAACGCATACTGCATATCGGTCAGCGGAAACGGTTCGTAGCGTTGATCGGGTGCTGGCGTGATTCGGGGTGGCGACAGGAAACCGTCACTGTCACGACTCTGGCTTAGTAATTCGATAATCTCTGGTTTATGCTCAACTAGGGCTTGGTGCAGCTCAGGAGTAATAATTCCTTTCGGTGCATCAATCTCCAACAAACCACCGTCACCGTTGATCGTTAGCTTGACGCTTTGACTGGAGAGAACCGTCAAAAGTGAATGTAACTCCATACTTAGTTCCAGAAGATTATGGACTGCACGGTTAAGTTGGAGGGAAGCAATTGTTTCCCTCTACAAGCTCAATTTTTCTCGCTCGGCTTCATGGGCATTGATCGTAGAATCTAACTCTGATGCAGCCAGATTTGCGATCGCCAGTTGATTAAGCAGTACTTCAGCCAGTTGAGCGATGGTTTTCTCGCTAAAGAACTGAGGCATCGACACTTGTATCTGTAGATCGGCCTCAATCCGACTCTTGAATGTCAGCGCCATCAAAGAGTCCAGTATTGAGGCAAGCGGTTGTTGAGGCGTTAGTTGCTCTGGAAGAAGCTGTAAAGCACAGGTCAGCCATCTGAGCAAATAATCCTCTACTGCCTGCTGTCTTTGTGCTGGTGAGATCGCCAGCAGTTTCTTCCTTGAAAGGGTCGCCATTTCCAAGGGAAGCTCTGCGCTGATCGCCGCTTGCCCGACTGCAGAGAGGTTGGCAGGAGACTGAGCAGCAAACTGTACCCTCTCCTGCTCTGGGGTAACGCGGATGGGTGGAGCCGGAGCTGCACCTAGCCCTACATTACCCCACCGCATTACGGTTGCGCCTGCGGTTGCGCCTGCCCCATTCGTGTAAACAAGGACGAGGTCATCTTCACGAAGTTGACTGGATTGAGCCGCGTGATAGAGGTTAGCGATCGCTAACACCGGGCCAATATTGGCGTAGCGAGGGTAAAGATTGATAGTGCGCTCTGGATCGATGCCTAACGCTCGTGCACAAACACTAGCATACCAAGCCGTAGGGGTATTAAATGCAAAAAAGTCGATTTGACTCAAATCAACTCCTGCCTTAACTGCTGCTCCTTCACTACAGAGTCGAACGAACTCCACCGCCGTTTCCGCAAGCAGACTGGCATTCTCACCGATGCGAGTCCGCATTCGAGGCACCCCCTGAGCATCTGTCACGAGTTCATGGGAATAGGTACCGCAGGTTGCCGTGGTGCTAATCACTTTGGTACTCAGGATCCCCTGATTCGGGTTAAGTGAACTGATAACAAAAGCGCCAGCTCCATCCCCCATAGACCAAGCCAGCGTGTCAGTTTCCTCTACAGTGCGAGATCCGATTTGCGACACCACAACTAGCACATGGCGATAGTCTCCTGATCGCACCAATGAATTAGCAGTCTGAAGAGCCACCAACCCACTAGAGCAGGTCGATTCCAGATTCCAGGCAGGGCAAGACAGTTCAAGTTTCTGAGCAAGATAAGGGGCATTGCCAAAGGGTTCTGAGAAGAGAGAACTGACAATCACCAGATCGACTTGCTCAGGATGCAAGTTTGCTGCCTCAAGTGCATCCTGAGCAGCCCGACATTCCAACATCAGGGATGACTCATCTTGACCCAGCACTCGCCGCTCGACATTCCCTCGAAAAGGATCGCTTAAGTAGGGAGCAACTTCTTGTGACCAGATATCCAGCTCATCATTGCTGGCGAAGTGAGAAGAAATCCTAGACGATCGAACCCGTTTCGACTGCACTTGATCCGCCAGCTCAGGAACTATTTTGTACCAATGCTCGTTTGTACGAATGATACTGGGAAAGCTTACAGCAAGCGAACGAATACCGATAGGATGACTCTCCATAAGACGGCTCTGAGGAAGGAAGGTGAGTACACAGGGACACTAGCAGAAGGAAGGATATTCTCTCTAAACTCAATTATTTTGCAAAATAATTGGGAAATATTATCAAGTAATACAGTAGGAGACTGAAGCCTCTTTTTTCTTTGCGAGATGGACTTTTTTCTTTGCGAGATGGACTTTTTAAGAGTTAACCGTGCTGGCTTAGTTGGTACACCTTCGGACTGACAGCGAATTTACGTCGGAAGGCAGTGCTGAATGCCTCTGGATTTTTATACCCCACCGTAGCTGCAACTGAGGCAATTGTCAGGTCTGAGTCATGGAGCAACTGCTTAGCTTGCTGCATTCGATAATCCTGTAAATACCCAAATACAGTCGTGCCGAACAGATGACGGAATCCCTGCTTCAGTTTGCGATCGTTCAATCCAACTTGTCGGGCTAGCTCCACCAACAACGGTGGCTCAGCAGCGTGTTGGATTAAAATCTCTTTGGCACGATGAAGTAGCTCAACGTCTTCTGCCCGGAACAGGGTCTGCTTTGAAGACAAATCATCCTCACTCCCGTGAGCAAATTGCAGCACCAACAGTTCCAATGCTTTACTTTCTAGATAAAGATGTTGCGTTAAACCTTGATACGGACAGTGGAGAATCTGCTGAAGCAACTGATGCATCGCTGGTGTTGTTGCCCCCAGGGAACGATGAAATCGTTCAGTAGACTTTGCCTGCACCAGCTCTTGCAAGGGTTTAGGCCAAGCTTCGCAAGGTAAATTGAACGATCGAAAGTAATCGATGTTGGCATAGATCATCACGACTTGAGTCAATTCATTTGCTGGCCATTCCTCAATTTCGGTCAAATCTGGCAGGCAATAGAGATAATTGCAACCTGCAACCTCTTCATAATCAGGCTCAATTTCTGAAATGCCTGGAGTTTGCACTCTGGAGGAGCCGGATAAATAAAACTTGGCAGTTAGAGGAAACACAGGCCCATGCTGCTGCACTACCTTGGTGGTTTGCCACAGTCTGGTGCTACGTAGATGGATGGTTAATCCACCCCGTAGATCAATGACGCGATCGCCCCCATCCCCCAACTTCTTCGGTAGATTTGTTCTCATCTCCAATTCCGTTGGCTGGAAAATCAACTCATCTTGCTGTTGAGCTTGCTCAAACAGTTCCTCTAAATTTGCTGCAGTGAGTGTGTTAACGGAGCTTGCCGCAGGAATCATCATCGTCATTTTCAACCCTACTCAACATAAATGAAATTAATTCCTATTAGCGTAAAGCATTTTTCACCCCTAGTCAAAATAAGGCGATTTTAGGAAACTGCGATCGCCTCAAAACTCATCAGCATTTATTTACCCGCTCTAGAGTGAATTTGTGATCTATAGCGGTCGCCACGTTTGCTAGGACAAGGGGCTTATGGAAGTTGCCGATTGAATCGGGTAATAGACCCACATACCGAAGCAGTGGGGTAGAGCCAGTCTCAAAGCAGTCTAAAAACTGATTGATGTGTGAATCGCAAACATGGTTTACAACGACCAAATGAATTTGGGCTTGCCAATATCACGCCGATAGTCCGCATGGCGAAGGCGTTCGGTTGAGGCTTGGTAAATGGCGCTCACTTGCGCCTGGGTAGGAATCAAGGAGAGCTTGTCTTGCAACTTTTGCCAGGGCGATTGACCCAGAGAACTGTGCCGTCGTTCTCGGTTGTAGTAGGTCTGCCACTGCTGGAGTTGGTTCCTGAGGTCTGGGGCTTTGAGATCGACGAGAGAGTAAAACTCTTCCCAGTCAGTCCGTTGGGTGCGCTCGACCTTGCCATTCAGGTGGAGAGAGCGGGGTTTGGTGGGTCGAAACTTAATGTGCAGTGCCATCAATTGCTTTTGAACCCGCGTGTCAAAGAATTCTTTGCCTCGGTCTGTTTGGAGGCGTTGAATGGGAAAGGGCAGTTCCCGTTGAACATAGGTCAAAAAATCTAAGGTGCTGTTGGCGCTCTTATTGGGGTAAAGCCGCAGAGGTTGTGTTGCAAATATATCTGATAACAATAAACTTCCTTAGAGAAAGTTGTTAATCAGGCTGCAATTCCGAAGATCTCATTGATGAAAGAGATCTGTCCCATGACATTTCCCTTCTCAATGTCTTTAACCTGTCCCTTACGGATCATAATTCATTGCCTCATATCCTTGAATTGTTCGCCGAGCAGTGTTAAACGAGCCGAATCCTAGACCCGGATTTGTCCGCCGCTTGATAAAGCCCCTTTAAGCACTTTATGAAAGAACCGTTTTGCAGCCTTTGCATCTCGTTTAGCACTGAGCATGAAGTTCAAGGTATTGCCCTGAGAATCGATGGCACGGTACAAATACTTCCATGCCTTTTTGACTTTGATGTATGTTTCATCAACTTTCCACGAGTCATTCGTAAGATTCAGATGAGGTCGAATGCGTTTGTCCAGTTCAGGAGCATAAGCGTGAACCCAGCGATAGACCGTCGTATGGTCAACCTCCACCCCTCGTTCGAGCATCAACACCTCAATGTCTCGGTAGCTCAAGGCATAGCGGCAATACCACCGAACGGCTTGCAGGATGATCTCTGGGAGGAAGTGTCGCCATTTGAAGGGCGGCTGGAGTTTCATATCGGTTGATAGTCGGAGCAGGGCAAACGCATCTAAATCCTGAAAGCCTTTCCTGACAAGCGTTTCGCTGATCAATATTTTTCGGCATCCGATGGCTGAAACCCTTGCTCAGCAGGCGTTCTAAAAATAAGATGCGTTTGCCCTGATAGTCGGAGGGGTGAGCTTGACAATCAAACCAGAACGCCGTCATTTTTGCAACAGAACCCATATGAGAATTGCTATATTGACCTCGAAATCAGATGCGTAAAGTTAAAATTTCCGAGGAAAGTATAGTTTTAAAACCTGGCAGAGATGCTTAAATCCTACTATATAAGGCTTATACGGATAGCAAACATCTCCGTAAACTTCTAGGCAGGGGACTTGACTTTGGGTACTTAACCCCATACCTTTAGACTACAATTGAGAATTTTTAAAAATAAGCTGACCTAAAAATCCGGCGTAAGGAAGGTCTGGCTTGCTTGTTGTCTGTTGGCAAGCTGGCAGATCGTTGTGTCTAGTTGAAGCCTCAGTGTGTAGGAGTTATTGTGAATTACTTTCAACTTAGCGTGGCCAATGCGATCGCGGCGGTTTTGGCAGTTGGTACGTCGTCCCCGATCACTTATGCAGCAGAAATTGAACTGCCAGGGCAGGCGCTAGAAGTGACAGAGCAGCAGGATCGTGCCTGGCGATCGCTACCCGTCAACCTCGAACTGTCCCAACCTCCCATCCTCAGTCTGGAAGAGTATCCCTCCTATGCCACTACGGTCAAAGACTGGTTGGCCCAAACCGAAGCAGTTGACCGGGCAGCCCTAACTCAGATCACAGGCGTTAAACTCAACCGAACTGAGACGGAACTAGAAATTATTTTAGATACGGCTGATGGCAAAGCACTTCAGGTCGATGCCAGTAAATTTATCAACGAAGGCAATACCCTCATTGCCGATATTCCCAATACAGTGCTGGCGCTTCCGGACGGACAAACTTTTCAAGCCGAAAACCCGGCCCCAGACATTGCCAAAATCAGCATTGAGCAGCAAAGCCCAAATAACATCCGCATCAGCGTTAGTGGTGACAAGACCTTACCCAAAACTGCTGTCGTGCTGAAGACAGGAGCATTTTCTTATAGCCTTAACCCGGATACAGAGGGGACTGAAGAAGAAATTGTCGTGACAGGACAAGGAGAGGATAGCTACTTCGTGCCTAAGGCATCAACGGCAACAGGTACAGATACGCCGATTATGGAAACCCCTTTTTCAGTGCAGGTGGTGCCCCAAGACGTGATCCGGGATCAGCAGGGACTTGATCTTCAGGATGCCCTCAGAAACGTCAGTGGAGTGACATCCTCTGGCACGCTTGCCGGGCGCGACAACTTCTTCAGCATTCGCGGATTTGGTAATCAAAATGTTGGTATCCCGATTTTAACGGATGGCTTTCGGTTTTATGGCAGCTTTCAAGGCAATCTGGAGGTTGCCCATCTCGAACAACTGGAAGTCCTCAAAGGCCCATCCTCGATTTTGTACGGTCAGATTGATCCGGGTGGGGTAATCAATCGGGTCACCAAGCAACCTTTGTCAGATCCCTTTTATGAAGGGGAACTTCAAGTAGGCAACCGCACCCTAGTCCGATCTCGCATTGATTTCACAGGGCCCTTAACCCCAAATAAAAATCTGTTGTACCGCTTGAATACACTCTACAGTCATGAGCAGAGTTTTCGAGACTTTGACACCCCATTTCAGCGTTTTTTTATTGCCCCAGTGTTGACTGGGAAGATTGACGATCGCACCGATATCGATTTTACTCTGGAATACCAGAATGATTCTAACCCAGCAGACTTTGGCTTGTCGAAATTGGATAAG
This sequence comes from Aphanocapsa sp. GSE-SYN-MK-11-07L, assembly GCA_019359715.1. Taxonomy (GTDB): domain Bacteria; phylum Cyanobacteriota; class Cyanobacteriia; order Thermosynechococcales; family Thermosynechococcaceae; genus JAHHGS01. The sequence goes on from JAHHGS010000138.1 coordinate 25,024, forward strand.
GGGGTGGCTCCTGTGCCTCGGTCACGAGTCATTAACAATCCAGATGACACTATCGCCTCAAATTATCTGAGCGTTGGCTATAACTTTGAACATCGGTTCAACGAGAACTGGAAACTGCGGAATGGATTTCGTTACGCCGCCTATAACTACAACTTCAATGTTGTTGCACTTCCGTTTTTCGTCGATGGCCCAAACATAACTCGCTTTTTTGGAAGTCAAGAAGCTAAAGAAAATTCCTACTCTCTCAACACAAATGTAGTTGGAAAGTTTAATACAGGGCCGATTCAGCACACGCTTTCAGCAGGCATCGACTTAAACCGAACTGAGACCCAAAATGTCTCAGCATTTGATACTTTTAACCCATCGACGATTAATATTTTTCGCCCCAACTACAATCTGGTTTCTAAACCCAGTCATTCTTCATTACCGCTGTCTAACGATACAGCCATTACACTCAATCAGCTAGGGATCTATCTGCAAGACCAGATTTACCTGTTGAAGAACTTAATCCTGGTTGCCGGTTTACGCTATGACGATGTTAGCCAAAAAACCACCAACGTTCAAACACTCTTCACGGATGGAGGCGAGTCAGAACAAAACGATGGTGCCGTCACACCCCGCGTCGGGCTGCTTTATCGACCGATTCCGCAGTTGGCCTTATATGCCAACTATGCTCAATCCTTCACCCCGAATACTTCTATCACTGCCAGTGGTAAAGTGCTAGAACCAGAGCAAGGACAAGGCTTTGAAGTCGGCGTAAAGTCAGAATTATTTGATCAGAAACTGCTGCTGACGCTGGCTTACTTTAACATCATCAAAGACAATGTGGCAGCCGCCGATCCCAATAACCCTCTCTTCTTCATTGCTGTTGGCCAGCAGCAGAGCCAGGGAGTTGAACTTGATATTGTCGGCGAACTCCTACCTGGTTGGAAGATGATTGGAGCTTACTCCTACATTAATGCTGAAGTAACGCAAGATACTGACCCAGCATTTATCGGTAATCAATTGTTTGGTATTCCCAAAAATTTGGCCAGTTTGTGGACGACCTATGAAATTCAGAAAGGAGCCTTGCAGGGACTCGGATTCGGTGTCGGGTTTAACTACGTGGGGAACAGATTTGGTGACCTAGCAAACAGTTATACAGTCGGTAGCTATCTGATTGGTAATGCTGCTATCTTCTACCGCCGCGATCGCTATCGCTTTGCCCTCAACTTCAAAAATATTTCAAACGCTTACTTCATTCAAGGGGTAACGGGTAGCAATACAGGCATTAACCCAGGTGATCCATTGACTCTGATCGGATCGTTTTCAGTTGATTTTTAGGGGGATTGCCTGTCGGGCTGTGTTGCAAAAAACTTGATAATCTGGTGTGATGATCCCATCACCCTGCGATCATCACACCTCATGGATCCCAAAGCCCCATTCAAATGGCGACACTTTCTCCCAGATATCATTCTGTGTGAATCGTAAACATGGTTTACAACGACCAAATGAATTTGGGCTTGCCAATATCACGCCGATAGTCCGCATGGCTGTGTTGCAAAAACTGAGCTTCGTGATAGGGTAAGAAGTCCTTTTCTCAAACCCTGCCCTCCCCATGTCTCCTACCGAACCCTTCAAATGGAAGCATTTCCTACCAGAGATCATTCTGCAAGCGGTTCGGGGGTATTGCCGCTATGCCTTGAGTTATCGGGATATTGAGGAGATGATGCTCGAACGAGGGGTGGAGGTTGACCATACGACACTTTACCGCTGGGTGCAGCACTATGGGACAGAAATTGACCAGCGATGCCGTCCCCATCTGCGTCCCACCAATGATTCCTGGCGCGTCGATGAAACGTATATCCGAATCAAGGGAGTCTGGAAGTATCTGTATCGAGCTGTAGATTCTGAGGGCAACACCCTCGACTTCTGGCTCTGTGCCAAACGAAACGAGATGCGAAAGCGGCGAAACGGTTTTTCCGTAAAGTGCTGAATGCGGCTCACACTCAAGAACCACGGGTGATCACTGTTGACAAGAATCCAGCCTATCCCCCTGCGGTTGAGCAATTGCAGGCAGACAGCTCCTTACCTCGGCGAACGAAACTCAGACAGGTCAAGTATTTGAACAATATCGTCGAGATGAACCATTCTCAATACCCCTATTTGGTCTTGTCCGCTTAGGTTTAGATGCCATTGACCGAGTTCCTAAATAATGTTCAGTGTTTCAATTTCTCAAGTTTAGAAGGCGTTTGAGAAGCCTTAGGCGATCTCCATCAAAGAGAATCCCAGTCAGATCGGACGGATGAGGATATCCCATTTGGGCAACAGTGGATGTCGTTCCAATCTTCTCTCGATCGGTCGCATTGCTTTTTTGGTGAGTGTAATC